>NZ_JAXIOM010000012.1:0-64028 GCF_049311025.1 Arthrobacter sp. 3Tela_A | reverse complement strand
CTGCCGGGCAGAGCCGCCGTCCGCCTTTGCCGTTCCCGGCTTAGGCCGCAGCATTTTGCTGCTTCCTGCGGAACCGGGACGGCCCGGCGTGCGCCGGGCGGGGACGGGTATCGTCCGGAGCGGGTTCCGCGCCCGGCAGGGCCCGCCGCAGCACCGCCTCGAACCGGTCAGCGATCGGAACAATCCCGAACCGGCTTTCGGCCAGCTCCCGGCCCTTGGCACCGAGTCTTTCCGCAGCTGCCGGGTCCTGGTTCAGGGAACGGAGCCAGACGACGGCTCCTGCAACCCCAAACTCGGTGGGCGGGCCAACGTATCCCTCCGCCGCAAGGATGTCCGCAGCGGCCGGGTTGTCCTCCGGCATAAGTCCCAGCAGCGGCCTGCCCGCGGCAAGCGAGGACAGCACCTTGCTGGGAATGGAGAAACGCGAAGCCTCCGGTTCCAGGATGGTGACCAGCACGTCCGCGGACCCGAGCATGTCCGGCAGGTCTGCCGCCGGCTGGAAGGGCAGCAGCGTCACCGGCAGGTCAGGGTCCTTCAACAGGTCCGCACGGAGCATCTCGATGCCCTCCCCTTCGGAGGCCACAATGAGACGTGCCGGGAGCCCGGCGGCCAGAGCCGACCGGAGCAGGTCCGAGAGCAGGAGCGGATTGTGCTTGCGGCCAAGTGTGCCCGCATAGAGCAGCCTCAGCTCCGGTTCTGCCGGCAGGTTCGCCGCTGCCCAGGCGTTGCTGCGCGGCCGCGGAACAATCTCTTCCAGCGGCGCCCAGTTTGGAATCACCGAAACATGTCCGGTGTCCAGCCCCCACCGGCGGTAGGCGAGGCGGAACTCCTCGCCGATAGCCACCACCTGGGAGGCGCTGCGCACTATGCCGGCTTCGATCCGGCGGACCAGGGCGCTGCCGGAGCCGGCAGCGGGTGCCGGCAGCCGGCGGGCCAGTTCCTCGGAGATCGCGTTGCTGAACAGGTCCTGGTGCCACAGCAGCCAGGGCTGCCTGCTGCGCACGGCCGCCCGGCGGAACTGGTCCAGGGCGAACAGCGGGACGTTGCACGCCACGATGCATTCCGGGGCGCTGCGACGGTTGTGTTCCAGCCAGGTGCGGGCGTAGGCCTGCTCAAATTTCAGCCGGCCCAGTGCACTGTACTTCTGGAACGGCGTACCGGAGTCCAGCGGCGAAAAGCTCAGCAGAGCCGGGTCGCTGTCCGTGCGCTCCAGGACGCCCTTGCCGCTGCTGTACTGAGCGGAATACACGTGGTCCACGCTGTGGCCACGCGCCGCCAGCTCCCGGGACAGCTCAGCCTGGAACGGGTGTCCGGAAAAATCATGCACCTGGAGTCGCATCAACCAGCCCCCTCTGTGTCTTGATCTCACCGAGGATCCACTCGTAGGTGCGCTCGAGGCCTTCCCTCAGCGAGATGGAGGGCTCCCAGCCGTAGATGGACCGGAAGAGGGTATTGTCGCTGTTGCGTCCGCGGACGCCCTGCGGGGCGTCGAGCTTGTACTGCCGGTTCACCACCGTGCCGGAAATCTGCTCCAGCACATCCGCCATCTGGTTGATCGAGACAAGTTCCGCCGAGCCCAGGTTGACCGGTTCCGCGGAGTCCCCGTTCATGATCTCCAGGATGCCGCGCACGCAGTCGTCAATGTACATAAAGCTGCGGGTCTGTTCGCCGTCGCCCCAAATCTCAAGGTCCGGATCACCGGTGAGGGACGCCGTCGCGAACTTGCGGCAGAGTGCTGCCGGGGCCTTCTCCCGGCCGCCTTCCCACGTACCTTCCGGCCCGTAGACATTGTGGAACCGGGCCACCCGGGTCTGCAGCCCGTAGTCCTCCTGGAAATGCCGGCACATGCGCTCGGTGAAGAGCTTTTCCCAGCCGTAGCCGTCTTCGGGCTGGGCCGGGTAGGCATCCTCTTCCTTCAGGGCGGTCACGTTGGAGGTGGTCTGGTGCTCCGCGGCGTAGACACAGGCCGAGCTGGAGTAAAAGAAGCGCTCCACGCCCTGGTCCCGGGCAGCGACCAGCATGTGGGTGCTGGTGAGGACCGTGAGCATGCACGCAGCCTTGTTGTTCTCGATGAACCCCATGCCGCCCATGTCTGCCGCAAGGTTGTAGACATGCTGCATGCCGCGGGTCACCTGCTGGGCGGTTTCCAGCAGCGAACAATCCCCCTGGACGTTTTCCGCGCCGTCGTGGACCTGGTACCACTCTTCTATGGGCTTGCAGTCAACGGCACGGACTTCATGCCCTTCACTGACCAGCTTGGCAACCAGATGTCCACCGATAAAGCCGCCGGCTCCGGTAACGAGACTTTTCATAATTTCGGTTCCTTAATGTGAGACCAGCAAGCGCCGGTGTGTTTGGGTTAGTAAGCACCGACCGGACGCAGCAGCATCTTTGCCGTGCGCCAGAGAATGATGAGGTCGCCCGCAACGGACCAGTTCTCCACGTAGTAGAGGTCCAGCCGGACGCCGTCTTTCCAGTTCAGTTCCGAGCGCCCGTTGATCTGCCACATGCCGGTGAGGCCCGGCTTGATGTACAGGCGCCGGTGCACCCGGTTGCCGTACTGGGCCACTTCACGCGGCAGCGGAGGACGGGGGCCGACCAGGGACATATGCCCCAGGAAGACGTTCCAGAGCTGAGGCAGCTCATCCAGGGAGTACTTGCGCATCCAGCGGCCGACGTTCGTGACCCGCGGGTCGTGCTGCATCTTGAAAAGCAGCCCGGAGCCTTCGTTGCGGTCCAGCAGCCCGGCGAGGTCGTCTTCCGCGGTCTGCACCATTGAGCGGAACTTGAGCATCTCGAACACTTCTCCGCCGCGTCCGACTCTTTCCTGGCGGAACAGGACCGGGCCGGGGCTGTCCCGCCTGACCAGGACTGCCAGGATCAGGAAGACCGGAACCAGGGCCAGCAGCGCCAGCCCGGACAGGACGATGTCCATGCCTCGTTTGAGCAGGTGTTTTCCGCCCGCGTACTGGGGCAGCTCCACATGCATCAGGGGCAGGCCTTCCACCGGCCGGGAGTGGATCCGGGGCCCCGCAACGTTGGTCAGCCCCGTAGTGAGGATCAGCTGGACCGCAGATTCCTCCAGCTTCCAGCCCAGCTCCTGGACGTAGTCGCTGCCTCCCTTGGTGGGTCCGGCAACGATGACGGCGTCTGCTCCGAGCCTGCCCACCGCGTCCACCACGTGCTCGGTGTCCGAGACCACCGGAAGGCTGACTCCGTCCACTACCAGGCTGGAGCGCGGTTTGCCGGAGACTGCCACGCCCACGACCTTGTAGGCTGCGCCGGCTTTCGCCGCGATCTGGTGGGCAACGTAGCGCACGTCCTTGGGACGGCCCAGCACCACCACCCGCGAGAGGAAGCGTCCGCGCTGCCGCTGGGCCTTCAGCCATTGCCTCAGCAGCCACCGGGAACAGATGAGTCCCGCTGTGCCCGCGGGGAGGACAAAGGCGAAGTACCCCCTGGCGAGATCGAACTGCAGGACGAAGGAGGCGAAGACCATTCCCGCGGTGACAGCGAACGTGGCGTTAACCACCCGCTTGTATTCATCCGTCCCCATGCCCGCGATCTTCGGGTCGCGGCTGCGGTAGGTGTGCAGTGCCAGCATCCAGCCGGCGGCCAGCAGCAGGGAGAAGACCCAGTAGGTGGTGGCAAGCGGTCCCACGCGCAGTTCTCCAGCCTGCGTGCCGAACCTCGCCACCGTTCCGATTAGGACCGCAGCAAACACCACCAGGGCGTCTGTGAGGATCAGGATCCGTTCATATTTCCGGTTCCAGGCGACGGCGGAGGTCTTTGGACTGCGGGAGGCTCCGGACGGACGGGTGATGAAGGTCGGGAAGACGAAGGGCTGCACGGGCAGTGCAGCTCCGCCGGCGCCGGCAGCTACCGGCGAACCGTTTAGGGCGGAGGCCGGAGTCAGTGTGAATTCGGTTTGCTGGGCGCCCTGCCGGCCCGGAGCCTGCAGGTGTGCCTCGTTTCCACCGTGCCGGGGAGCACCGGAGTGGTGCCGGACACCGGGCGCGTTCTGGACCTCCGCAGCACCTCTCGCTTCCCCCTCCAGGAACTTGCCCGGCAGCAGCCGATGTGTATCTGCGCTCATAAAGAGACCGTCATCCTTCGTATGCAAATGCTTGCCAACGGCCATCAATGTAGAAGCGGGCCCGGGCGGCAGCACGAGTACCGGATACTCGCGTCACCGGGGCAAACTCGCCCTCCCGGATTGGGGTACTTGCACGGCTACCCGGACACTGCCCCGGAGGCAGCACACGCCCGGGTCCAGGCACAGAAATGCCCGGCGCAGAGGCCGGGCATGGATGTTCCAGGAGGTGGGGCGGCGTCCTCGACTGGACATGGAAACAGACCCGAAGAGGAGGAGCCGGCGACGGCTGGGGGGAAGTCTGGGTCTCAGCAGACTTCGACGCCGCCGGCTCCGCTTCGGGAGGCCCGCGCACATCCTTCTGTGCGGTCCTGAGTGCCGGTGCGGGAGGCAGGGTGCCGGTTGAGGACTGAGTCCCGGCGAGCCTGGCAGTACAGCGAAACCTGCTGCTCGCTCCCGCGCTGACAAAAGAGAGTCAACGGCAGCGGGCCTGGCCGCACACCAGTAGTTCCCACCTCAAAAAGTCCCGGCTTCACTCGATCGGAAAGATTCCCTACCCTATGGCCCAAACGCGCTACTTGGGCCAGGGGACGGCACTCTCTCACCCTGGCCCCGGCGCTTACCCGAACCGGAACGCGCGGATATTCTCTCCGGTGCAGCTAGTGGCCGGCTTGAACCTTCGGTTCGGCTTCCAGCGCCCGGTACACGGCCTCCAGCTCAGTACGCTTGCTGATGCCCAGCTTCACGTAGATCCGGTAAACGTGGCCTTCCACGGTGCGCTGCGAGAGCGTGAACTTCGCCGCAATATCCTTTGTCCCGGCGCCTTCGAGCAGGAGCTCGACGATCTCATGCTCCCGCTTGGTCAGCCGGACCTGGTGGACGCTGGGGCTCAGATAGGACACGGTGACCCCGGCCAGCTCCTCGCGCCGTCGGCGCAGCTGCTGAATCAGGGCGCGCTGGCGGCGCAGGTTGTTGTGCGCACCGTAATAGCGGATGGCATGCCCGATGCACTCCACCGCCACCAGGTACTTACGGCGGCGCACTGCTTCATCCGCAGCAGCGACCATGCGCTCGGGGTTATCCGCGGCGACTGCCGCTGCATAGGCATGCAGGGCAGCAGCTTCACCGCCCTCGAAACCGTCGGTAAGGTCCACCAGGCGTTTCGCCTGCTTCAGGTCCCCCACTGCCAGCGCCAGTTCCAAGATGTCCTTCTCCGCAGCCAGCTGGCCAAGCTCCCGCGCTTCCTCCGCCAAGGCCCGCACCTGTGGCGGCGGCGGCTCCTCGCTGCCCTGGGGTGCCTGGGCAGCAGCGGCAAACGCGCGGGCGGTCAGTTCAAGGGCCCGGGGACCCGAGTAGCCAAGGCCGCGCAGCTCGGAGGCGTAGCGGGTGGCCGGTGAAGTGTCATCCACCACCGCGGCCGTATATCCGGCTATGGCCAGGGCATACGGAAGCAGCTGTTCAGGGTCGCGTGCCCGCAGCGCCTCCACCGCGGGCCGCAGCCGGCGCAGCCCTTCCCGGAACCGTCCCTGGTGAATCTCTAGGGCGCCTTCCAGCACGCCGATGCTGCCGCCGTAGGCCAGCAGGTGGGGCGCCGGCGCGCCGAGCTCCGTGCTGAGCAGCTCACCGAGTTTCTCGAAGTGGCCGCC
Source organism: Arthrobacter sp. 3Tela_A (assembly GCF_049311025.1). Classification (NCBI taxonomy): domain Bacteria; kingdom Bacillati; phylum Actinomycetota; class Actinomycetes; order Micrococcales; family Micrococcaceae; genus Arthrobacter; species Arthrobacter sp. 3Tela_A. Next base: position 58,289 of record NZ_JAXIOM010000012.1, on the reverse strand, counting down.
ATGAAGCAGAGCAAAGCCGCGCCGCAGCCAGACGCTTCCACGCACCCGGCTTTGAGCCCGCGGCTCGCCCTGCAGCTCGTTCTGAGCCTGCCCGGCGGCGTGCAGGGCTTCATTCACGGCGCCGGCGGCCGTATGCCTTTCGCAGACCAGGGCATAGCCCAGGGCCCGCAGTTCGTGCCGGGCCACGGACGAGCGCGGGTTTGCCGCATCCGCCTCCAGCAGCTTCGTGACGGCGGCTGCCGATCCCCCGGGAACCAGCAGGTTCCCGTCGCAGAGCCCGGCCCACAGCGCCAGGACTCCGCCCCCGGCAGCCAGCCAGGCGGCCCGGTGGCCGTCCGGATCCCCCGTGCCAAGTTCAGCATCGCGGGCCAGCCAGTCCCCGGCCAGAGCGCGCAGGCGCTCCCCGGCCTGGTCGGAGCACGCGGCCAGCTGGGCGGTGGCCAGCACTGCCTCGTCCAGGGTCTGGATGTCCGGGGCGGCGGCAACGGCTTGTTCGAGGCCGGCCCGGGCCTCCGACAAGTTGCCCAGCGCCAGCTGGGCGCTGGCTGCTTCAACGCGGGCCCGGACAGCCAGCGGACCGGACTGGACCGCAAGTGCCAGGCGCAGCGCCAGCTCTGCATCGCCGTCGGCATTCGCTGCCTTCGCGGCCTGCAGCAGCCCCTCGTCTGCGGGGGCGCCGCCGCAGTCCAGCGCCCAGGCTGCGTGGCGAGGATCGTGCAGTTTCGCCAGGCCAGATGCGCCTGTTTCGATTAGCTGCCGGCGGATTTCAATACTGCGCATGGGCGGCACCAGGGACCGGATGGCATCCGCGTGCAGCGGCTGCGCCATGCGGAGCTGGTCCGGCGTACCTGCAGCCGGAACCAGAAACCCGTCATCAACAAGGGTCTGCACCGAGGCCTGGTCCGCGGAAGAGCCCAGCACCTGGCGCGGCAGAACACCGGCCAGCGCAACCATCTCCAGCACTGCCCGTTCCTTCTCCGGCCGGCTGGCCAGCAGCCGCTTGGCGAGGTCCTGCACAGTAGGCTCCAGCACCCCGGGCATGGACCGCAGATACCACGCATCGTTGCTCTGAAGCAGTTCACCGCGCCTGCGCGCCCCGGCCACCAGTGCCTTGACATACAGCGGGTTGCCCCCGGAAACCCGGGCCAGGACGGCGGTGGAGGCACGCAGCACCGGGCCGCCCAGTTCCTGCACACACAGCCGGTGCACGGCGTCGAGTGAGAGCGGTTCCAGGTCCAGCCGGGCGAGCAGCCCGTCGCGGGCCAGGGAAAGCAGTTCCTGGATATTCGCGCTGCGGCTGCGGGAGAGGATCAGCAGCCGCAGTTCACCGGACATAACCAGCTGAACCAGGACGTGGCTGGAGGATTCATCCAGGTGATGGGCGTCGTCGACCACGAGAAGCGCCTGCGGGTGCCCGGCTTCGGCACGCGCACGGAACCATTTGCGGATATTGCGCAGCACGACCAGCGGCGAATCCAGGTCCTCCGCCATGGCCCGTTCCATGAACGGCGTCAGCGCTCCGTACGGAATGCGGGCCATGACCGGACTGCTGTGGATCCGGTATGGCGTCACAATGCCTTCCAGCCGGTACAGCACCTCCTCAGCCAGGGCACTTTTACCCATTCCTTCCGGAGCCAGCACGATCGCGCCGCGCAGCATCGGATCAAGCAGGTGGTTGGCCACAGCCTCCGCTTCGGCGCCCCGCAGCAGTGCGGACGGTGTAGTTGATGACTGGACCTGCATTACCGTGCCCCCCGTACAGCGCCGGCCTGGCTGGCCGGGTGGTTCGCGGTCAGCAGCCTTGCCAGTTCCCTCCGGCTGCCCACATGCAGCTTGGAGTAGATCTGGTAGAGGTGGCCTTCCACGGTGCGGACCGAGATTGAAAGCTCCGCGGCAATGTTTTTGTTGCTGGTTCCCGCAGCTGCCTGCCGGGCAATCACCCGTTCACGTGCGGTCAGCCCGCGCAGGCAGTCTTCAACCTCGGCGTCGCTCTCTGCCTCACCGGACTGCATGCGGCGGGTGCGGTGGATAAAGCGCACGGTCGCCCGGTCCCCCGATCCGGCTGCGATTTCCAGGGCGCGCTCCCCTGTCTCCCGGGCGAACAGTTCATGCCCGAGTGCCGCGGCGGCATCCGATGCGAGCAGCAGCTGCTGCGGGTCGCAGCCGGCTGCTCCCTTGGCATAGTCCTCACACAGCCGGGCGAAGCGTCCCTGCAGGCCGGAAGCCACATCCAGCAGCTGCTGGGCCGCCACGGTGTCCCCCAGCCGGACGATGCTGAGCAGACTCAGCAGGGCGTAGGCCCCGGCACCGCGTTCCTCATCCCGGTTGGCCATTTCCGCCAGGGCCTCACCGGAGTCCTCCGAGCCGAGCAGGCTCCGGGCCAGGACAGTGAAGTGGGCGGCTGTGCGCTGCAGTGCCCACGACGGCGTGGCAGGCGCAGTATCGGCAGTCCGCAGGTGGCCCTCGGCCCGCTCCCGCTGACCCTGCAATGCGGCGGCATACGCTGCCACGGCACTGACGGTGTGCAGCAGTCCGCCCGGGTCCGAGATGGCCAGCTGCCTGACTGCGGGAAGCAGCCGGGCAGTGGCCGCCGCTCCCCGTCCGGCGAAGGCATGCAGCACGCCTTCGCAGACTTCATGCAGCGTCCCGCCGAAACTTCCGGCACCTTCCAGGCCTTGTCCCCGGGCCAGGAACTCCGCTGCGGCGTTCAGCGACCCGGTGACCATCAGCACGTGCAGTATCCGGGCCTGCGCCTCGGCAGTCTCGGCCTCGTCCAAGTCCGGCTGGCTCCCGTCGGCGAGCATCGGCCAGAGGGCAGCGGCCAGTTCAAGCGCATCGGACTGCCGGTCGGTCATCCCCCAGGCAACGCAGAGCCAGGAGCCGACTACGGCGCGGAAACCACGGCCGTTTTCATCTCCGCGGGCATACACGCCGGAAAGGAACGCAGCGGCCTGCCGGTACTGTCCGTGCTGGGCCAGGCACCGTGCCCGGGCCAGTATCAGCTCCCGCTTGAGCTGTGCTGCTTCACCCCGCGGCAGTCCGCTGGCACTCAGCGAGGCCAGGATCCGCTCGGCGTCGTCAAGGCGGGAACCGTGACCGTCGTCGGCGCCGCTGTTCACGAACTGCCGCACCGCGGAAACCCGGCACTCGGCTGCAGCCTCAACCAGCAGCAGGCGCACCGTGTCCGGGGACGGCACCCCCGGTTCGTCGAAGGTACGGTGCCGTGCGGCTGCCGCGGCCGCACCGGCGGCATCACCGCGGCCCAGCAGTGCGCTGGCCAGTTCCAGCACAGCCGGAGTTGAGGAGAGGTGACCGGGATCTGCCGTGATGAATTCTTCGGCTGCGCGGTGGTCCCCGGCTGCATTGGCCGCACGGCCGGCGGCGAGGGCCAGTTCGGCCGGCACCTTTTTCCCGGCGGAAAGCAGCCAGCTGGCGGCGTTCGCGGGCCAGGAGATCTCAGGGTCCGGCGGGAGCGCATCGAGCAGCTGAAGGCGCCTCCCTGCCTCGATCTGTCCCCTCAGCACGGTTCCCAGGCCCTGGTCAACGAGGGTCAGGGCGGGGGTGCCGGCGTGTTCCAGCTGCAGCAGCCCGGCTTCCTGCAGGGCGTCGACTTCCCGGCTGTCCAGCTGCTTCAGGACCTGGGTAAGCGGCAGCGCTCCGGCAAGGGCAAGCAGGTCAAGCAGTTCCCGCTGGTCCTGGGTGAGTCCGCTGAGGCGGGCGCTCATCGCCGAGTAGAGCCGGGGGAAGGCACAGGGCCGGGACTTGTCCAGCACCCAGACGCCGTCCACACACGTTACCCTCCCGCTGTCCTGGTAGTCCGCGGCGGCGGCCAGGAGCATGTTCGGGTTGCCGCGGCTGACCCGGGTGAGGTCTTCCGCCGCAGCCCGGCTGATGGGACCCCGCAGTTCGGCCTCAAGCAGGTGGGCGCACTCGGAAGGCAGCATCGGCTCCAAATCCAGCCGGGTGAGTAGTCCTTCCCTCCACAGGCCCATGAACTCGGCCGGTGCTGCGCTGAAATCACGGAAGGCGGCGAACATGTGGGCCGAGCGGTTCACCACCATCTGGCTCAGGACCATGGCGGAGAACTCGTCCAGTTCCTCCGCGTTGTCCACGGCCAGGATGACCGGACGTCCGGCGGCCCGTTCGCGGATGAGGTCGGTGAGTCCGCGCAGGATCAGCACGGGATGGGAGGCCTCTTCGGGTTCAAGCTCGGAGAGCATAAAGGTCAGGGCGCCGAAGGCCGTCTTGCCGGCGAAGGCAGAGCCCCGGACATTGACGATGTAGGCGTCCTGTCCGTGCACGGCCAGGACGTGGCGCATCAGGGCGCTCTTGCCGCTGCCGGCTTCGCCAATGATCAGGCATCCGGAAGCGGGCGAATCAGGACGCAGCCGTTCGGTCATCGCCTGGATCAGGCCGGTACGGCCCAGGAACGGTGCTTCCTGTCCCTGCGGTCCGGGAGCAGAGTCCCACAGCGGCGGACGGTGCGCCATAAGTGTGTAGGCGCCGGACGAATGATGCTTCTCCACAATGAGACCTCTTCCTAGCAAGCCAACTCGCCCGCGAAAGCAGGCGATCAACAGACTAGGTAGGGCAAGTAGTGGCTGCCTGAGTAGGAATCACCAGTAATCAGCAGTCCCTACTCGGATTACACCGGTGTTATTTCAGGCCGCTACTTGGGCGGCAGCGCGGAGAAGCGCTTCGTCTACTTGAAGTACTGGCCCGCCTCCCCCTCCCGCCTCACCGCTCCGTTCCCGAGGAGCCGGCGGAGTTCAGCCCGTCCGGAGACATGGAGCTTTTGGAAGATCCGGCCCAGATGCCAGTCCACCGTCCGCGGAGACAGGTGCAGGGCGCTGCCGAGCCGGGCGCTGCTGGCACCGGAAGCTGCCCGTGCGGCAAGGTCCCGTTCGAAATCGGACAGGTTCGCCAGCCGGCTTTCCAGGCTGTTGGCGTCGGCGAGCATCCGGTAGCACTCATTGGCAGTCATCCGGGCCCGGCGTGAGAGTTCGCGCTGGTTTCCTGACTCTGCAGCTTCCTGTGCCGCGGCGGCCGCTTTGTATCCGTGCCCGTACAGGCCCCGGGCCAGCAGTGCCTCAGCGGACTCGAACAGTGCTTTGCCCGATCCCTGCCAGAGCCCCGCTCCGAGCCGTTCCCACATGCGGGCTGCGGGACCGTCCCCGGCAGCCGCCGTGGTTTCAAGCAGTTTTGCGGCAGCCGCGTCCCCTGCCAGGGCTGCCGAGGAGAGGCACAGGACAGCTGCCGGAAAGTTCCCGTTCCGTGATGCCCTCCTCCCCTGGTCCGTCAGCTGCTGCGGCAGGTCACCGTCAGGGGCGAGGCTAAGCACGGCGGCCAGCTGGAAATAGCGGGTGGCCGCCAGTACGTATGCCGCCGGAGCCGTTTTGAACTCAGGCACGGCAGCGAGGTGTTCACTCATCCTGTCCCACTCCTTGCGCTGCGCGTAGCAGTAGGCCATGGCGGCGAGCGCCAGCGGAAGCAGGCCGCGGGGATCATCGACCTCCAGCTGCCGGTGTGCCGGAACCAGGCAGCCCAGCGCTGTGTCCGCCCGCCCGGCGATCGCGTGGATCGCTCCGGCAGGCAGCTCAGACCAGGCGCTCAGGTGGGTTTCCAGGTATGGCAGCCGCCTGGCCTGGTCCAGCAGTGCGAGGGCGCGGGCGGGGTCCGCGCACATGATGTGGGTGCAGACGATTCCGTCGAGGATCTCCGCGCCGGCAGTCAGGGGAAGATCCCGGGCCTGCTGCAGGCTTTCCCAGAGTTCCGCGGCCTCCTGCTGGGCTTCCTGCGTTCTGCCGCTAAGCGCCAGCAGCTGGCACCGGCAGGCACGCGCCTGCAGAACGACGTCGGCAGGTGCGCCCGCGTCCAGGCAGAGCGCTCCCAGCGCCGCCGGTGCAGCAGCGGGATCGGCGTCGAGGACTGCCAGGGAGGCCCGGACCGCAGTTGCCTGCTGGAGGAGTTCGGTGCGGCCCGGTTCGGGGAGTGCCGCCGACGCTGCTTCCGCCTGCCGCAGTGCCTGCGCTGCGCTCATATGTGGCCGGGACAGGGAACGTGCAGTCTGGGCCAGTTCCAGCAGGGCCGGCACCTCCGTTTCCGGATGGTTCATCCCGATGAGGTTCTTCAATTCCTCTTCGGCTGCCGCTGCCTGGTGCAGGGTACGCAGTGCCCGGGCGCGTTCCAGCATCAGGCGCGGATGCGGCCCGGGTGCCTGGACGGCCGCGGCGATCTTCAGCACGGTGTCCGGTTCCCCGTCCCGGTTGGCAGCCGCGCAGGCCCGGGCTGCGAGCGCCGGGTCAACGGCATTTCCGGCCGTGGCGGACCAGACAGCGAAGGCCTTGGCGGGCCCATCCGCCCAGGAGGCAGGGTTCAGCCGGGCTCCCAGCAGTTCCTGCCAGAGCTCAAAGAAGTGGCCCAGGGGAACACGTTCGGCGACGAGCCGGGCATAGAGCGGGTTCCTCAGCCGCACGGACCCGTCCCCGTGGGAAACCTCCAGCACACCCTGCTCTTCCAGGGTCTCGGCGGCTTGGGCGTCAGCGGTTTCCAGCAGTACCTGCAGCGGGATGCCGGGGCAGAGCGACACCAGGTCCACGACCCGGCGTTCCGGCGGACCGATGCGGCGGTACCAGGACTCCAGCCAGTCGGAGATTTCGCCGTTGAAGGACAGCGGGCCCGCAAGCGTCCAGACTCCTCCGTGTTCCGTCAGACGGCCGGCGGTGATCTGGTCCCGGCACAGCAGCGAAGTGAAGAGCGGGTTGCCTCTGGTCTGCCGCCACACGGTGTGGGCTGCCAGGGCTGAAAGCCGGCCCCCGGCAATCTGTTCCATCAGGGCAAGTGAGTCCGCCGGGTCGAGGGGACTCAGGTCGATCCTGCGGATCATTCCCTCCGCCCACAGCCGCACCAGATCCTCTCCGCAGCGCAGCAGGTCCGGGGTGGTAGCGAGCAGGGCAGCGGAGGACTGGCGCATCAGCTGGACGGTGGCGGTCTGGCTCAGGGCATCGAGTTCGTGGACGTTGTCCACCACCAGCAGTGTCCGCCTGCCCTCCGCGCGCAGCTCCAGGTGGGCTTTCAGGGCCCGCGATACCTGCACCGGGTTTTCCAGCGGAGTGTCCGGCATTTCGCTGAGCAGCCAGGCCAGTGCACCGTAAGCAGTACCGGAGGAGAAGCTGCTCCCCCGGATGTGCACCACGTGGAAGCCTTTCTGCACGGCCCGTGCCGCGGCGTTGGCCAGGGCCGTCTTTCCCACCCCTTCGGGTCCGACGATGACTGCCCCGCCGTTGGACTCGACGGCAGAAACGACGGCAGTGAATTCTTCGGTCCGGCCAATGAGCCTGGTCTGCGTCCCCCCGGCGGCATTGCCGGGGTACAGCTGTGGGGGAGCTACGCGCATGTATTCCTGCCTCGAGGTTTTGGGCACGGGCACGAGCGTAGGGATGCGGATCAGCGCCGCCTACACGTAGTTACTACTGCCTTTGCACCACTTGGTCCGGGCCGTCCGGCTGCGCCTGCGCCGGGACTACTTGCCCCCGGTGGACTGATACCCGTCCTGCACGCTCAGCGGTAGGGTGTGGCCAGCACGGCAGGCAAAAGTCCCGCCGGGAGGAGAGGACATTCGGCATGGGCAGCAGGATCGAAGCCACAGCAGACGTCGCCGCCAACGCGGCGGTAGGCAGCGGAACCCTCATCTGGCATTTGGCCCAGGTCCGGGAGGACGCGGTGATCGGCGAAAGCTGCGTCATTGGCCGCGGCGCCTATATAGGTCCGGGCGTCCGGATCGGCGACAACTGCAAGATCCAGAACCATGCACTGGTCTACGAGCCGGCGGTGCTGGGCGACGGCGTGTTCGTGGGACCTGCCGTGGTGTTCACCAATGACACCTACCCGCGTGCGGTGAATCCGGACGGATCCCTAAAGAGCGCGCAGGACTGGCAGCCGGTGGGCGTCGAGGTGGAAGAGGGGGCCGCGATTGGTGCCCGTGCGGTGTGCATCGCCCCGGTGCGGATCGGAGCCTGGGCCACGGTGGCGGCCGGAGCGGTGGTGACGCGCGACGTCCCGGCCTACGCCGTCGTCGCGGGAGTTCCGGCCCGCCAGGGGGGGTGGGTGGGTCCGGCCGGGCGTCCGCTGGTGGCCGGGCCAGGGGCGGAGGAGTTCACCTGTCCGGTGACCCAGGCCGGCTTCCGGCTCCAGGATGGCGGGCTGGTGCCGGTTTCAGGCCGTGCCGCGGACACGGCTGCAGTCCCCGACTGAACCCGGCTGAACCGCTGGTTCCCCGGACCAGCAGGGTTTTGCCTGACCAGCGACCCTACCCGGGTATGGCTTAGCAGAATTACTGTCCCTGGCCAGTACTCCCCACGCGGAGACCAGTAGCAGATACCCAGTGCCCCTGAACGGGCCCGCTCCTATTCTCGCTGCGGTAGCAACGAGGTGGAGGAGAGGGACTTGGCAAAGTTTGGCAAGAGAACGGGCACCGCTGTGCCCACAGGGCCGGGAACCGACTCCACCCACAGCAGCACACGGCTGGTCCTGGCGGACATGCAGATCGATCTGCTGACCGCCGCGGGGGCAGTGGGCACCATAGTGGACCGGGCGCGCCGCGCCCAGGGGCCTCCGCTGGCTGTGGCCTCGGTCAACCTGGACCACCTGCATTACTTCGGCACCGGCGGACGCTGGGTCGGCGCCCTGGACGGCTGCGGGCGCTCCGGGCCCGTGGAATGGCTGAACATGGTGGACGGGGCGCCGATCGCGGCCCGTGCCAGTGCCCTCACCCAGCGCCAGTGGCCGCGCCTGGCCGGCAGTGACCTGATCAACCCGCTGCTGGATCAGTGCGAGGAACACGGCCTGAGCGTCGGCTTCCTGGGCGGGGCACCGCAGACCCACGAACGGCTCCGCCAGGTGCTGCCCCAGCTGCGCCCCAAGCTGCGCATCGCCGGGTGCTGGGCACCGGAACGCGGACTGCTGGGGGATGCTGCAGCGAATCGTGAACTCACGGCAGAGATCGCCCGCGCCCGGGTCGATGTGCTGGTGGTGGGGCTGGGCAAACCCAGGCAGGAACTGTGGATCGCGGAGAACGGCGCCGCAACAGGAGCCCCTGTACTGCTGGCCTTCGGGGCCGTAGTTGACTTCCTGGCCGGACGCATCCAGCGCGCGCCTGACTGGGCCGCTGCCAACAGCCTCGAGTGGGCCTGGCGGCTGGCGCTGGAACCGCGCCGCCTGGCACGGCGCTACCTGGTCCAGGGACCGCCCGCCTACGTTCGGCTGCAGCGCCCGGCCGGTGAGGTTGCCCCGGCGGTCCCGGTGCGCGAGGTGCCTCCGCCGGCAGCCCCGTCCCCCGCGCCGGTGCCGCACCGCTTCGCACCCGCCGACGGGTATGCCGACGTCTGTGTCCTGGCAGTGACCCACAACAACGCCGGTGACATCCCTGACCTGATTGCCTCGCTCCGGGCCGAAACCGAGGACCTTGCTGTCCGGGTGGCCGTAGCCGACAACTCCTCCTCAGACTCCACGGTCGCCGAACTTGCCGCTCACCCTGACGTGCTGGTGGTTCAGACCGGCGGGAACCTTGGCTACGCGGGCGGCATCAACGCGGCCGCGCAGCTGGCCGGGGACGCCGGGGCGGTGCTGGTGCTCAATCCGGACCTGCGCGTCCGCCGCGGCGCCCTGCTCGCCATGCTGGAGCGTCTGCGCCAGCCCGGCACGGGCGTTGTAGTGCCGCTGCTCGCCGATGAGGACGGCAGCACCTACCACTCCCTCCGCCGGGAACCGAGCATCACCCGCGCCCTGGGTGATGCGCTCGCCGGCCGGCGCCTGTCCAGGCGTCCGGGCTGGCTGTCGGAAATCGAGTACGACGCCGAAGCCTACGTTTACGCCCATCCCGTGGACTGGGCGACGGGCGCGGCGCTCCTGGTGGACATGCCCCTGGCACGCAGGCTGGGCGGCTGGAACGAGTCCTTCTTCCTTTACTCCGAGGAAACGGAATACTTCCGCCGGGCCCGCGCAGCCGGTGCGCAGATCTGGTTCGAGCCGGCCGCTTCCATGGTGCACAGGCGCGGCGGCTCCGGCTCATCGGACGATCTTGCGGCGCTGATGGCTGTGAACCGGGTTCGGTACGCCCAGCTGTACCGGGGCCGGGGCTACGTGGCAGCGTTCCACGCTGCGGTGCTGCTCTCCGAGATGCTGCGGACCGGCAAGGCCGGGCACCATAAGGCGGTTCCGGCGCTGCTCCTGCCGGGCCGCCGCCGCCGGCTCCCCCGGGCGCAGCATCCGGCAGGAACGGCGGCTGCTTCCACGGCGGATCCTTCCACGGCGCAGCCCCGGACGGACATCTTGGGGTCCTTCCCCGAGGGAAGCATCATCATTCCCTGCCACAACGAGGAACAGGTTATCGGCTCCACTCTGGACGCGCTGGCACCGGTGATTGCAGCCGGAACCGAAGTGATCGTGGTGTGCAACGGGTGCACCGACGACTCTGCCGGGCAGGCCCGCACCAGGACCGGAGTGCGTGTACTGGAACTGGACGAAGCCTCCAAAACCGGTGCCATCAACGCCGGCAACTCCGCTGCCTCCCGGTGGCCGCGCCTGTACCTGGACGCGGACATCCGGGTGCGTCCGGAGACCGTGCGTGCGGTCTTCGAGGCGCTGGCCACCGGTTCTCTGGCCGTGCGCCCGGCCGTTGATTACGACCTCGACGGCGCGGGCCCCCTGGTCCGGTCCTATTACCGGGCCCGGCGGCACCTTCCGGCGGCACGGCAGGCGCTGTGGGGAGCCGGAGCCTACGCCCTCAGCGCCGAGGCCGGTGAACGGCTGGGACTCCTGCCCGCAGTCGTCGCCGATGATCTGTATGTGGAACGGTTCTTTCCGGCGGAAGAGAAAACTGTCCTCGACTGCCCGCCGGTACTGGTGCGCCTGCCGCGGGACGTTCCCGGGCTGCTGGCAGTGCTGCGGCGGACCTACCGGGGCAACGCGGAGCAGGGAGCCCTGGGCAGCACCGCCCTTGCGAGCGCGGCCGGAATCCTGGGCGCGGTTCGCGGACCCCGGAGCGCGTTCGACGCCGCTGTCTACACGGCCTTCACGATCGCCGGCCGAAGGATGGCCGCCGCGGCGGGCACGGAAACGCCATGGGAGCGGGATGAAAGCACCCGGGCCGGAAAGCAGCAGCGGACCGTTGCATCCTAAGATCCCGTACCCCGAAACACTCCCGCCGGCGGAACGGCCGCCCGGCGGGAAGGTGCCCCGGCCGGTAAGCCGGACCGTCGTGCTCCTTGGCCTCCTCCTGTCCGTGCTGCTGGTCGCCGGAGGCATGGTGCTGGCGCGGCTGCCCGGCAGCGGCGCCGGACCCGCACCGGTGGAGAACGCCCAGCAGCCCAGCCCCGCCGCGGACCAGGTCCCGGGCGGCACAGTGCCGCAGGAAACCGCCGCTGCACCCAACACCCTTCCGCCGGCGCCGGCACCAGACCCCGACCGCCCGCTGGAAGTTCCCCCGGGTGCCGCCGGACAGCCGGGAGGTTCCCTTCCGGCGTCACGGGAACTGCCCGAACCGCGGACCCTGCTGTCCCTGCCGCTGCCGGAGGCCGGCGCCGCTGAGGGCCGGCTGGTGGACGCCTTCCCGCAGGACCTGGTGCCCCCGGTGCCGGGGTCCCGCGTGGTCTCCTCCTCTGTGGCATCCTCCGGGAACACCCTCCAGGCCGGGCTGCGCGCAGCCGCTGATCCGGCAGCCGTGCTGGAGTTTTACGACCGGCACTTTGCTGCCCTGGGATTCCAGCCGGGTGCCCGGGAAACCACCGGAGGAGTCACCACCGCCGTCTTCTCCTACGGCAACAGTTCCGTGACGGTAACCGCGGGCGAGCCCGCACCGGGAGCGGAGTACTTCGTTTTCGCCGTCCTGCGCGCCGGCCTGTAGGAGTCTCCGTGTACCTTTCACTTGCCGACCAGCGGGCCCACCGCATCAGCCGTGCAGCCGCGTCCGGGGTGCCCTTCCGGCTCTCACCGGTGATCGTCTGGCTGGGCATCGTCAGCCTGCTCACGGACGTTTCCTCCGAAGCCGTAGCGGCGGTGCTGCCGGTGTACCTCACCGGGGCGCTGGGGCTGTCCATCCTTGCCTACGGTTTCCTGGACGGGCTGCAGCAGGGCATCAGTGCCGTGGTGCGGATTGGCGCCGGCTGGACCTCGGATGCGGTGGACCGGCCCAAGTGGGTGGCCGCAGCCGGGTACGGCCTGTCCATGGCGGCGCGGGCCGGGCTGCTGGTCTCAGCTTCGGTGGGTGCCGTGGCAGCAGTGATCAGCCTGGACCGGATAGGCAAGGGCATCCGGACGGCACCGCGGGACGCGCTCATCACCACCGCGGCGCAGCCGGAGCACCTGGCCCGTTCCTTCGGCGTGCACCGCATGCTGGACACGGTGGGGGCAACTGCCGGACCGCTGCTGGCTTTTGGGGTGCTGCTGGTGATTCCGCAGGGCTACTCCACGGTGTTCGTGTTCTCCCTGGGGGCAGCTGTCCTGGGCGTCGCCGTGCTGGTGCTGCTGGTTCCGAACCTGCGTCCCCAGTCCGGCAGCCGGAACCGGGCCGCCAGTCCGGCTCCGGCCTGCGCCGGAAACCCGGGCGCAGCAGCGCCCCCGGCCGGTGAGCTGCCGGCCAGGGAACGGCGCGGCGGACGCCGAGCCCTGCGGACCCTGAACACTCCCCCGGTACGGCGCCTGCTGGTCGCTGCCGGCCTGCTTTCCCTGCTGAGCGTGGGCGATGGTTTCCTCTATCTGCTGCTGCTGACCTCCGGCGGGTTCAGCCCGGTGTGGTTCCCGCTGCTTTTTGTGGGCACCAACGCGGCGTATCTGCTCCTGGCCATTCCGCTGGGCCGGGCGGCGGACCGCTGGGGCAGGCACCGCGTCTTCCTGCTGGGCCATGCCGGCCTGCTGGCCGCTTATGTCTGCGCCGGTTTCGGCGGACCGGCGGCCACGATGCTGTGCCTGCTGGCCCTCGGCGCGTTCTACGCAGCAACGGACGGGGTACTCGCCGCGCTGATGGGCGGCCTGGTGCCCGAACGGGTCCGCGCAACCGGAATCGCCGCTGCCCAGACCGTGGTCGCCCTGGGCCGGCTGGTTGCGTCGAGCCTGTTCGGTGTCCTCTGGTACGCCCTCGGAGCGCAGACGGCGCTGTGGCTGGCGGCAGGTGCCCTGGCCCTGGCCCTGCCGGCGGCGGCCTGGCTGATCCGGTTCGTGGCCCGGCGCCCGGTTCCCGCTGCCGCAGCGGACGCCCCGTGATTACGCCGGCCGGGTCCGATCCGCCGCCCGCTGTCCCCTCCCCCGATGCGCCTCCGGCCTCCGCTGCCCGCTGGCGGGTGCTCGCGGTGGTGACTGCCGCCGTCGTCGCCGGCAGTGCCCTGTACGGGTTCAGTGCATTCCGGGATTACCGCGAGCGCTCCGCTGCGGCGCCGCAGGTGGCCCTGGAGACCTCCCGTCCAGTCCCCGCCGGGGCCTACCTGATGTTCCGCAACACGGCGGCGGGAGACGGGTACGGCCACATTGCCACCGTGCCGCTGACGGACCCCGCCGGGGCGCGCCGGATCGAGGACACGGTGTGCGACCGGATCTATGCCGCCGCTGCCGTGCGCTCCTGCCTGCAGACCACTGCCGGGGCGCTGGCCGTGTTTTCCGATGTGCTTCTCGACGCCGACGGGAACACCCTCACATCCTGGCCGCTGGCCGGGATCCCCAGCCGCACCCGGGTCTCCCCGGACGGCACCCTGGTTGCCTCCACTGCGTTCGTGACCGGGCACTCCTACGCCGGCGGCGGGTTCTCCACCGAAACCCGGATTACCGGAGTGGACGGCACACAGCACGGCAACATCCAGGACTTCACCCTGCTGGTCGACGGCGCGGAGGTCACTGCCGCGGACCGCAATATCTGGGGCATTACGTTTGGCACGGACGGGGATACCTTCTATGCCACGGCGGCCAGCGGCTCCTCCACCTGGCTGGTGCGCGGCAGTCTTTCGGCACGCACGCTCACGGCGCTGCGGGACGGTGTGGAGTGCCCCTCGCTGTCACCGGACGGGCTGCGGATCGCCTACAAAAAAGAGGTTTCCGGGTCGGCGGTTCCGCACTGGCGGGTCGCTGTGCTTGAGCTGGACACCCTCACGGAGACTGTCCTGGGCGAAACCCGCAGTGTGGATGACCAGGTTGAGTGGCTGGATGAGGACACGGTGCTTTATGGGCTGCCCCGGGAGGGGACCCCCGGGGACTCGGACGTCTGGGCGCTGGAGCGGACCGGCGGGGAACCGCAGCTGTTCATCGAACACGCCTGGTCCCCCGCCGTCGTCCGCCAGCCCTAGTCTGAGTCTGAGTCTGAGTCTGAGTCTGAGTCCTGGTCCGGATCCCGGCTGAACACCACGTCCACCAGGTAGGTTGCCTCGGTCTGCGTGGTGGGGAACGTTCCGGTGTAGGAGTAGCGTCCGCCGTTGGCCGGAACCAGCAGCGGCGTCCGGTCCCGTCCGGCAGCGAACCCGCCGGGCGTAGCGGAGTAGACGCCGGCTGGCGCGGTGTACGCCACGGTGTACTCAGTGCCCGGTACCAGGCGGACCGGCTGCGCGAGCACTGCGGACTGCCAGCCGGAGCCGCCGCCGGCCGGGAAGGTCACCCGGCCCAGTTCGGTGCCGCCGGCATCGTAGAGGTACCCGGTGTGGGGGCCGGTGTTGCCCTGCCCGCGGTAGAAGCGCAGCACACTGATCTCTCCGGGGCCGGCCACGGAGAACGCGGTGCCCAGCGTTACGGGGGTTCCGTCCAGGACCCGGTCGATGAGCGGGACGTCCGTCTGCGCGTACAGGCTGCAGGGGCAGCCGGTGTCCGGGACTTCCGGTTCCGCGGAAAGCTCCGCGGGCTCGAACAGGACATCCACCAGGTAGCCGGCTGCTGAGGTGCTGGCGGGATAGCCGCCGGAGTACGTGAACCGTCCGCCGGAGGGATCAACCGTGAGCGGGCCGTTCTCGTAAGCCGTGGCGAACTGTCCCGGGGTGACGGAATACGTGCCCGACGGCGAGGTGTACGCAGCCACGTACTGCTCCCCTGCCCGGACCGGAACCGGGGCAGTGAACCGGACGCTTTGCCAGCCGGTGCCGGATTCCGCGGTGAACGTGGCCGAGGCCAGGACGCTGCCGTCGGCCCTGAACACCTGCCCGGTGTGCGTGCCGGTGTTGCCGGGGCCCTTGTAGAACTTCAGGCCGCGGATCAGTCCGTCGGTGGAAGACCGGAAAGCAGTGCCCAGGACCACCGGTGAGCCGTCCGCGACCACCGCCACGGCCGGAACGGTATCCGGCGGGAACAGGCTGCAGCATTCGGTCTCCGGCGGAGGTTCTGCCGTGGTGAAGGTCCAAGTGCCGCTGCCGTCCGGGAGCAGTCCCCCGGAGGCTGACGCGCTCAGCTGCACCGTGTACGCAGCGCCCCCTGCCAGCCGGGCGGCCGGGGTAAACGTGGCGGTGCGGGTACCGGCGTCATAGGAGGTCTGGCCCTGCACAGTCCGTCCGTCCGGCCCGCGGACTTCAAAGGCGACGGAGCCGGGCAGCACTTCGTGGGAGAACACTCCGGATACCCGGGTGTCCGCAGGAACGCCGGCCGCGCCGTCGGCCGGTGCCTTCGCGTGCACGCCCAGGACCGGGCCGCTCCGCTCAAAGACCACGTCCACCAGATACCCGGAGGTGGACGTCCGGTCCGGGTAGGTTCCGCCGTAGACGTACCGGCCGCCGTCAGCGGGCACCGTCAGCGGTCCGAATGTGTAGCTGCCGGCGAACTGGCCAAGGTTGGCTGAGTACCCTCCGGTCGGTGAGCTGTAGGCTGCCACGTACTCCCCGCCGGCCTGCACCGGCACCGGAACGGCGAAGGACGCGCTCTGCCAGCCGGAGGAGGATTCACCGCTGAACGTCACTGCGGCCAGTTCAGCACCGCCGGGGCCGAAGAGCCGGCCGGTGTGGACACCGGTGTTGCCCGGGCCCTTGTAGAAGCGGATACCGGTCACCGTGCCGGCGGCGTCCGGACGGAACGCGACGCCCAGGCTCAGCGGGATCCCGTCGGAAAGCTGCGGCAGGGACGGAATCGTGTCCTCGTTGAACAGGCTGCAGGGACATTCTCCCTCTGCCACGTTCCGTGCGGTGGTGAAGGACCAGGTTCCGCCGGACACCAGGGCGCGGCTTTCCGTGTCCGTGGCCGTGAGCACGGCGGTGTACCGGGTTCCTTCCGCGAGGGGCACCTGGGGCAGGAACTCGGCCGTGCGGCTGGCCGCCGAGTAGCGGGTGGTTCCTGCGGCAGGGTTTCCGGCCGCGTCGCGGAGCTCAATGCTGACACTTTCGCGCGTGGCTTCCCGGGACAGCACGGCGCTGATCCGGGTGGCGGCCGGGACTCCGGAGGCGCCGTCGGCCGGGGTGTGAGAGGACGCGGAGAGCGGGGCGTTGCTGGTGGTTTCAAAGACAGCGTCCACAAAGTAGTTGGTGTTTCGGTAGCTGTCAGCAGGGAACCGGCCGGGTGTGGTGTTGAAGACCCCTGCGGGCGGCGCTCCGAAGCCGCCGGCGACCAGCAGCGGGGCCGCAGTGCTGCCGTGTGCTGACCAGTAGTCCGCCGCGGTGGCGTAATGGCCGGTCTGGGTGCTGTAGGAGATCACGTATCCGCGGCCCGCGGTGACGGCAACGGGCTCGGCGAAGACCGTCTGCTGCCAGCCCGTTGCGCTTTCGCCGGTGAACACCGCCGTGGCCAGGGCATTGCCGGCCGCGTCCCACAGGGTTCCGGTGTGCTGGCCGGTGTTTGCCGCTGACTTGTAAAAGCGCACTCCGCTGATGAACCCGGACACTGACGGGGTGAAACGCATGCCCAGCTCCACCGGGGAACGGTCCAGGCCGTCCGCCGTCTGCGGTTCCTCGGCACCGAAAACGGTGAACGGCCCCTGGACGCCCACGTGGGCGGAAACCCCGGCTGCGTTGAAGTTCCCGCTGTCATCGATGGCGCGGGCATGGATCGTCTGGGTGTCCATGCCGTGCTGGGTGTAGGTATACCGCCAGGCGGTGGTGCCCTCGGCCGCGGACCATGTTTCGCCGTCGTCGGTGGAGACCTCCACTCCGGCGACCCGGCCGCCGCCGGTGTCCGCGGCGGTCCCGGAGACGGTGACCGCCTGCCCGTTGCCCACCGTGCTGCCGGGCTGGAATGACGTGATGGCCGTGGACGGCGCGGCTGTGTCCGTGCTCCTTGCGGTGCGGGTCAGGGCAGGGTCCAGCGTAGCCGGCTGCGCGTCCATGTCTGCCAGCAGGTTCACCTGTGCCTGCTGCATCCTGCGGTCCGCGGCTCCTCCCCAGCCGTCGTGTTCCCGGTCCAGGCCCCAGGTCCACTGCACACTGCCGGCGGAGAAGACCAGCGCTCCGCTGGGCACCCGGTACTGGGTGACGTGGTGGGTGGTGGTGCCCTCGGTGACGGTATTGCCGAAGTCGCGCAGGTACTGGGGCGTGGGACCGGTGGTGGTGGAAAGCCGGGCGAGCCCGGGCGGACGGAACCCGTTGTCCAGGTCCTCGTTCGATTCGTAGCCGACGGTATGCGGTGCCAGCTCGGTCCGGGTGCCGGGATTCTGCGAGGCGAGTTCAGTGTGCCGCCAGAGCCGGTACTTGCCCTCCTCCGCGCTGACGGTGACCGGCAGGTCGGAGAAGTTGGCAACGTAGGCGGTGCCGGTGAGGCCGTTTTCGGGCAGGCCCCCGCCTTGGTTCTGCGCGGTGAACCGGGGATCGCGCCAGGTACCGGTCCACTCCGGCGCCGGATCGATCTTGGTGTTGGCCCAGGTCTCCTTGTAGCTGACCAGTGTGCGGTGGGCGCCGCCGTCGGTGGTCGAGGGTTCATACCGGGTGCGCCAGTACACCTCGTTGCCGGAGAGGAACTGCAGGTTCACGCCGGCGTCGCGCGCTGCTTCCACGTTGCTGCGCTGCTGGCCGGACCAGTACTCGTCGTGTCCCACGGAGAGGAACACGCTGTGGTTCAGCAGCCGCTCGCCGTGGCGGTCCGTGTCCACCCCGGAGATGTAGCTGACGTCGTAGCCGTTCTTTTCAAGGAAACGCACCAGCGGGTATTCGGCGCTGAAGTAGAAGTCCCGGCCGTCGTTGTCTGCCCGGGTGGTCACCGGCCGGTTGTAGCTGAGTTTGTAGGCACGCCCGTTGGCGGCGCCGCGGTAGAAGTCGGACCCGCCGTAGGTGTTGTACGCCTGCCAGGTGGGATCCGAGGTCTGGAAAACGACGTCGGCCGTGGAGGAGTCGCTGCGCACAATGAAGGTGATGTGGCTGGCCCCTCCGGTGTCCGTGCGCTTCAGCAGCGCCACGTACACTCCGGAGACGGCGTTGGCGGGGACGTGCCAGGTAGCCGAGCGGTGCCAGGTGCCGCAGTCCACCAGTTCGGTGCGGACATCCCGCAGGCATTCGGGCTGGTTCTGCGGCAGCGCGGCCGACGGCGTTACGGAGTCAATGTGCCGGGCGCCGAGTCCCTGGTACCAGCCGGTGCGGTAGATATCGATGGTGTAGGCGGAGGCGTCGGTGTCCACTTTGAAGTCCAGGCTGTCCCCGGCATTGACGCTGATGTCGGTGGAGAAGCCCTGGATGCTGGGGTCCCCGGCCTTCTCAATGTCCCATTCATCCGGGTCGGCGCCGGGTTTGGCGTTCTCACAGACCACCGGGTTGGCGGCGCCGGAACAGTCTTCTGCTGCTGCCGCCGGGGACGGCTGGGCGGCAGGGAGAACCAGCTGCGCCACGGCCAGCAGTGCCGCCAGCAACAGCGCGGTCCGGGCCGGGTGCCTGCGGCGGGCGTTCCTGGTGCGGGCTGCGCCGGGGCGGACTGCGCCGGGGCGGCCTCCACCGGGGCGGGCTCCACCACGTGCGGGAGTGTCTTCGGGTGCGCGGTTCATGAGGGCGGTGACCTGTTCTGAATTGACCTGCCGGGGTGACAACGCTAGGAGTCCGGGCCGAAAACCGGGCAAGTGGTGGTTACCGGCGGGAGCCGCGTATTCGCCCGCTCGATTACCGGGCACCTGCCTGTCCCTGCCGCACCGGCGTGCATGGGTACCGGGTAGTTCGGGCAGCCCTACCCGTCCAGCGGCAGCCGGTAGATGTGGAAGGTGTACTCGTTCTCGAAGCTGTCCTGGAACGTCCCGCCGCTGTTGACGGCGAGGGCACGGTCTTCAAAGAGGACTTCGACCTCGCCGGGGGCGATCCCTTCCGGGAGCAGGAAGGTCCGCGGCCCCGGCTCCGTGCCGCCGTCGGCCATGGCGAACACGTAGGCGTATCCGTCGTGAACCTTCAGCATGGTGTCCAGGCCGGGGCCAAAGGAGTACTCGTAGGACTGGGTGTTGATTACCGGCGCCAGTTCGTGGATCTGCCGGTTCACCTCCCCCACGGCCTGTACCTGTTCCTGCCCGCAGAACGCGGGGTCCAGCTGGGAGGCGCGGAAGACGTTGGAGGTCATGCAGTCCCCCGAGAAACTCTGGTTGAAGTACAGGATGCCGCGGGCCTCGTTGATCACGGCGCTCATTACCGCTCCCTGGACCTGGCCAGGCTGGATATACCCGGAGTAGGTGCCCTCTGCCGGTCCCCCGTTCAGGTTCTCCACGAAGTGCCAGAGCTGCTGCAGCTCACCGTCTGCGGCGTCGCGCATCCGCAAGGCCTGGACGGCGCGGCCGTAGCTGGAAGCGGTGCGGCAGGCCGGCTGGGTGATCTCCACCAGATAGGGGCTGCGGTACGGCTGGAGCGAGCAGTGCGGAACCGTGTACCAGTACATGTCCATGGATACGACGTCGGTGGGTCCGTTCACCAGTGCCTCGGCCTCCGCGGCGGGGAAGTCATTGCTGATGATCATCTGGGTGAAGTTCGCCATCCGGAAGGTTCCCGGCGGTGCCTGCGCGGCGCGGGTCTCCAGCTGGCGCAGGCCGTCCGCCGGGCTGAAGCGGCCGTCCACTTCATCGTCCAGGAACGTACCTACCCAGTTGGGGCTCCCGGGATCAAAGGAGTCGTTGAGGCGGTCCCCGATCCAGAACACGCCGTTGTCCTCGAACAGGCTGAACGGCGTCTCCTCCGACATCCCGATGTAGGTGTTGATGCCCAGGGATTTGTCATACTGCACCTCTTCACCGGTGCTGATTCCGTTGTGCCAGGCGACAACCGGGAAGAAGCCCGGATCCGTCCACCCCGCCGCTTCCGCATTGGGGAAGGAAGCCCAGTATTCAGCGCCGCCCTCCCAGGGAACGCGGGGAAGGGACAGTACCGGCGGCGTCGGCTCCGCCGGGTCGGGCCGGGCATCAGCGCTGCACCCGGCCAGTGCGGCTGCAGCGAGCGCGCTGACCGCTGCCAGTGCGCCGGCAGCGGCTGCCGTTCTGCGATGCTGCTTCGCGCTGCGGATCACGGCGGACCACCCAAACCTGCCGTTCGCCCGCCGCCGGAGCTGTCCGGGCCCCGGGCAGCCGGCCCGTCGAAGCCCGGCTCCCCAATACCGGATCCGATACCGGCTCCGGGCCCAGCGAGTCCGCGGTAGGCGCCGCCCAAACCCACGGAAAGGAACAGCAGGGCAGCGGAAATGGAGAAGTTCAGCCCGTCGAAGAAGGACAGCAGCACCGCCCCGGCCAGGATGGCGGCGGCAAGCCCGGCGCCCAGCGCCCGGGACAGGCTGCTAGCCGGGAACCGGGTGTAGGCCGTGGACAGGGCAGCCCAGATCCCGGCCGACAGCAGCAGGAGAAGCAGCGCCAGGCCGATGATGCCCACTTCCACCAGAGCGGTCAGGTAGCCGTTGTCGAAAATGCGGTAATTGGGCAGGAACGTGCCAAACCCCCGCCCGAAAAACAGGTTCCGGACGGCAATCTCCGCTGCCACCACATAACTCTCGGTCCGGGACAGGGAACTCGAATCATTGCCCAGCGTCTGGAACATGCCCCGGACGGTGCCGGCGATGCCGGGCACACTCACGTACACCAGCCCCAGCAGCACGGCGAACGCGCCGAGCACCCGGATCCGGACCGCTGACGGCCAGGTGGGAATGAGGAACAGTACCCCCACTGCGGCTCCGATGAAGGCCGAGCGGGAGCCGGACATAATGCAGGCAAGTGTCAGCGCCAGCGCCGGCCACCAGCGTGCCGCCAAGCTGCGGCCCCTGTCCCACAGCGCCAGCGTCAGGGACAGGGGCAGGGCCATGGACAGCACGACGGCGTATTCCAATGGCTGCGTTGCCGTCCCGGAAGGGCGGATGAAATCCCCGCGGCTGGAGACCTCATGTCCGCCCTCGGCACTGAATCCGGGAAGGGATACCCAGTCAAGGAGTGTCTGGCTGGTGATGAACTGTGCCAGTCCCAGCAGACCGGACAGGCCGCTGATGAGCACCAGCCGCCGGATCAGCGTCAGCCACCGCCGGGGAGACACGATTCCGTCATTGGCCAGCAGCGCTATGCCAACCCAGCCGGCAACGCGCAGCATGCCGCTGTCTGCCGGGGAGGATTCACTGGGCGGCATGCCCTGCAGGTTCGACACCGCATAGCTGAGCAGCACGGCGGCCAGGAACAGCAGCAGGATCCACCGCACCGCCTTGGATCCTGCGTTCAGCCGTGTGGTGCGGCGCAGCCGTTCGAAGAACCACCAGAACAATCCCAGCAGGGCCCACAGTGTGGAGGGTCTGCCCATGGATCCCAGTGCCGTGATGGTCAGGTAGGACGGCACCGCCAGGGTGAGGATGAGGTACACGGTCAGGAAGGAAACGACGTCGCCCGCCACAGGGGCGGCAGGCTCCCCGCCGCTGCGGGCCCCAGCCGTCCGGGACGGCCCGGTTCCCGGCGCACTCACGCTGCGCTCCCGGCGGGCTCCGGTAGGGGCCTGGATGCCGCTTGCCGGTGCCGTCCGCCGGTTCTGCCTCCGGTCCTGCCGCCGGTTCCGGCGCGGCGGGCGGCGAACACATCGGCTGCGGCGGCGGCGGCGCAGGAAAGTCCCAGGCCGGTGATCGCCAGCACCAGCACGGCTTTAGCCTCTCCCATCCGGGTTTTGCCGAAGGAAGTGATGATCAAATCCTCCGGTGCGCGCTCCACGGTGATCAGGGCATCCGGACGGGCGCCGGCTTCCAGCTGCAGCGCATCGCTGACCTCCCGCACTTCGGCGTGGACCCGGTCGATTTCCGCGGCGACTTTCTCCGGGGTGGGTGCGGCGGCCTGTACCGAAAGCACCGGCCGGCTGAAGGAGGAGAGCCACTGCCCGCCGGTGTCCAGCATGCCAACCGAGGTGCCTTCGCGGATGCCGGTTCCGAAGAGGGAGGCGGTGGGCGAGGCGAGTTTCGCGGACTTGGTTCCGGCCAGGTACTGGCGCTCCACGATGGCGGTGAAGTCAATCAGGGTCTGCGGTTCGGTGCCGGTGAGGGTGCGGCCCTGTCCCGGGGTGCCGGGTTCCAGGAACACCAGGTCCGACTGCGCGGCATAGACCGGAGCGGACTGGCTTAGGAACACGAACGCGAGTCCCGTGCAGCAGAGTCCCGCCAGCAGCACGTACCAGCGGCGCCGCAGCACACTCAGGAGCTGGGCGGGAGTCACCGCGCCCTGGCGTCTTCCCCGACCAGCGGATCCGTGGTTCCGTGCTTCTCCGCTGCCGCCGGTGCCGCCGAAGCGGCCGGTGCCGCCGGTGTGGCGCGCCGGCTGCCGGCGCGGGTCGGCGGGTGCGGGTCCGGTCCGTCAGCGCCGGCGCCTCGGCGGTGCCGGGACTCTGCGGCAGGGGTTTCGGTCCGCCCCGCCCGGGCCAGCAGCAGCCCGTCGGCCAGGGCGGTGAACATCAGCGTTCCAGACAGGCCCACCACCACGGTCACGGCCAGCATCTGCAGCGTCTGCTTCGAGTTCAGGGTGGCTTCCGCGTCCACCACCACCGGCATGATGTCGATCCGCTGCACCGGGATGACGGCCAGTTCGTCCTGCATGCGGGTCAGCACGGCAGGGAGGGTTTCCATCGCCTGGTCCAGGACGGTCAGGGACTCGGCTTCGGTTTCCGCCGTTGCCTGGACAACCACGATAGAGCCGCTGGTGCTCCGGTCGGGTTCGATCGTGTATGTCGCCGACGGGTAGGCCTCCAGCACCCGGTCCCGTACCGCGGGTGCGTTCGCCTGCCGCACCAGTACGTCCAGTGCCTCGCTCATCCCGCCCAGCTGCAGGTACGGGTTTCCTTCATCCCCGACGGCAGCCGGCGGCGGCATCAGCACCATGCTGCCCTGCGCGTCATAGGACGGCGGGACAACCTGGCTGGCACCCCAGCACAGCACGGCGGTGAACAGGATCCCGGAAACGACAAGATACCAGCGGCGGACAATCACCTTCAGGCTTTGCGGCGTGGTCACGGCATCTCCCTTGTTCCAGCGCCGCGCAGGGCACCGATGCGTTCCTTGACCCGGTCCAGGCCGTCCTTGCCAACGGTGCGCAGCAGCACTGTCTTGGCTGCCGCCCGGACCCCGGAACCCAATGCACGCCGCGGCGTGTCCAGCAGCAGTTCCCGGGCCCGTTCGGCCGGGCCCGGGGGCTGCGCGCCGCTGAGCAGGCCGGGGAAACGCTGCCGGTGGGCTTCCGCGGAAACCCGGAAGCCGCGGACCCGGTTGCTGACGTTCCCGCCGTGGACCACCTGGAGCCAGCCTGCCGGGCCGGGGACTTCCCGCACCGGCATGCTGCGTCCCAGCAGGGTGTGCCAGTCCGCCCAGCAGGTCACAGCATCCGGCCACGGTTCGGCCACACTGCAAAAAGCGTTGGTCCGGTCGCGGCGGGCGAAGAGCCCGGTGCCGGCCAGGATGAGCCCGCTCGGCAGGTACAGGGCGGTGCGGCCGGCGGTCTTCGCTGCCGCCTGCTGCAGCCGCTGGACAAAGTCGGCGGCAATGCCGTCGTCGTTGTCCAGGTTGGTGGTCATCAGCATCCCTGCCGGCTCCGGAACCAGGCGGCGGAGATCGGCGAGCAGATCGCCCTTCTCCACTGCGGTCCGGTAGACCGGGGTGAACAGTCCGTCTGCGGACCATTCGCTGATCCGTTCGCGCAGCCAGGCCGGACTTTCCGGATCGAAGTAGATCAGCCACTTGAAACGGGTGCTGGTCTGCACCGCCACGGAGGGCAGGCAATAACGTTCAAACAGCCCGGCCCGCTCGCGCAGCCAGCCCTCGCGGGCCCGCACCAGGGATTCAGGTCCGGGGGTGGGCAGGTTGAAGCGGGTGATCAGGAAGTGGTCGCCCGTCCAGTCCCCGGCCGCGGCGTCGACGGCGTCCAGCATTGTGCGCGCCCGGGCATCCCAGGAATGCTGCCCGGCCAGCTGCTGCCGCTCCCGGACCCGGACGGGATCCGCCGGTTCGGCCAGGACCTTCCGCAGTGCCGCGGTGAATGCCTCCGGGCTGTTTTCCCGGACCACGTGGCCGGTGCCGAGCCAGCGGGCGGCCGGGAGGTCGGTGGAGACAACCGGCAGTCCGGCGGCGAGGTAATCCAGTGTTTTCAGCGGGAAGCTGGACCGGTTGAACTCGTTGTCCGCGTAGGGCGTGATGCCTGCCGCGGCGCGGGCGAGCCGGCCGGGGACCTCTGCCGGCGGAATTTCGCCCTCCCACGTCACGCTGCCGTGCCCCAGCAGGGCATCGAGTTCCGCCCGTACCTCCGGGTCCCGCTCCGTGCGCGGACCGACGAGCGCCAGCGGAATCCCGGCGGCGGCCACGGCCCTGAGGATGCCAAGGTCCAGCCGTTCGTTCAGCTGTCCCAGCAGCACAACGCCCCGGCGTTCCGCGTTGGTCCCGTGGGGCGGCCCCCCCGGGGGGGGCGCCACACACCCGTTGGGGAGGTGCAGAACCGCAGTTCCCGGCCGCAGCCGGCGCAACCGCTCAGCCAGGTCCCCGGTCACGGCGGCAACTACTTCAGCCTCCGCGAGGTTCCGCAGCATGGTGCGGCGTATCCGCGCCTCGGAAAGTCCCATCAGCGCGGCTCCGGACAGCCAGTCATCGGTTACAAAGAAGACTTTCACTCCGGTTTCCAGCCGCGGGAAGCTTGCCAGCGGCCCGGCCACAACGACGGCGCCGGGCAGCCTGCCTGCCCCGGTGGCCGTCCGCACGGCCCGGTGCAGCAGCCAGCGGGCCGCTGTGCCCAGCACCGGCCGCCAGGCTCCGGGCAGTACGGGCACGATCAGCCGGGTGAGCTGCGGAACAACCTCGACGGCTGCGGGCCGCAGTCCCCCGGCGGTGCCGCCGAAAACCGGTGCCGGCGGATCAACCCAAAGCACTTCCCGGTAATCGGCCAGCGCTCCGGCAAGGCGTTTTTCGGTACCAGCCAGATTGTCCCAGCGGGTGCCTGCCATCCAGACCAGCGTTCCCTTGTTCACGGCAGGCTCCCTTCTGCATGGGAAAGCGGCTGGCCGCCGGAACCGCGCGGGATCCTCCCGGTACTGCCCAGCAGTGCAGTGCCGCGCACCGGATCGTGGGCCAGCAGCACTAGGCGGCTGCCGGTGGTCAGGCCGGCCAGCAGCCGGTACCCGGCGGGTGAGACGGTGTCCGCCAAAACCACCAGGGCACAGCCGGAAAGGAATTCAACGCTCTCTTCCGCTGCGGAGGCGTCCGTCACGAAGGCAGCGGTCCGGAGCGCCTTCAGATGGGGCGCCGGGTGCGATGCGGAGGACCGCTGGATTGTGAGCGGGGGCAGTGAGGGGTTCAGCGCCAGCCCCCGGTCCAGTGCCCGCTCCAGCCGGCTGCCGGACGGTTCGCCGTACAGGACGGCGGAGTCGAGTCCTTCCCGGCGCAGCACGTCGGTGAGCGTCCGGGAGAACTCGTCGGTGACCAGCCGCTGTTTCAGCGGAGAAAGCCCTATCCGCAGGCGGCGGACCGCGCCGGTGCGCAGCCTCCAGCGCAGGCGGCGCAGCATCCGCTGCCGGGTCCGGCGCAGGGTGTGCTCCGCGGTGTCCTGCAACCGGCGCAGCGGGCCGCCGTGCCGGAGACCGGAGTTACCGGAGCCCGCACCTTCGGGTTCGGTTCCGGCCAGCGGAAGTCCGGAGTCCGCAGCGATGAACTGCAGTCCGCTCAGCGGCTGGCTGCAGGCGCTCAGGTGGCGCCGGAGCTCCGCGTTCCATTCTTCTGCTGAGTCCTCCGGTACGGGGCAGACCGAAGCCCGCGCCGGTGCGCTGCCTGCGACGGGAACTCCCAGGCACCGCCGCACGCGGTCAAGTTCGGGGTGGCGCAGCTGCTCGAAGCGCAGCGCGCCGGCTACCGCCTGGTCACGTTCCCCGGCACACAGCAGGGCCCGCAGATGGGTTGCCCACAGCACCGGGTCCGGGTCCGGGGCCGAACGGTCCGTAAAGGTATCCACCAGTGCCTGCGTGGTCCAGTCCCGGGCGGCCTCGGCGTTGCCTGCAGCCAGGTCGGTCCAGGCCGCACCAATCACGGCCTCGGGAATGAAGTAGTAGTTCAGGCACTTCAGGAACTCCCGCCGGGCTCCCTCGGTGTCCTGTTCCCGGAGCAGCTCCCATCCGGCCTCGAGGAACGCGCGGTCCCGCCCGCCCGTCCGGAAAACAGCCGGGGCGTTTTCCGCCGGAGCCAGGAACAGGCTTCCGGCGGGACCGGCCTGCACTATCCTCTCTCCGGGACGCTGCACTGCCTGAAGCTGCAGCCATTCGAGTACCTGGCTGCGGCGGGCCTGCACATGGGCCTCGTGCACCAGTTGTTGCCCGGCAGCAACTATGCCGTCCAGCCGGGGGCGGTCGGCCAGCAGCGCATCGAGCTTCTCGGCGATCTCGCCGGCATCACCGAGCACGCAGTTCTGCATGTCCGTGAATCCGAAGGCGGCGAGCGCGGGGCTGTCCTCCGCTACCAGGCAGGCCCCGGCCGCGGGGATTTCAAGATGCTTGCGCACCAGGTCCCGGGACATGCTGCCGCACGCGGGCACGAACATGCTGGCGCTGAGCAGCCGGGCATAGTCTTCCCCGAAGACGGTGCGGCCGCCGGCCTTGCCCCATCCGTAGTGCGGCATGGTCATGGTGGCGAAGCTGCGGGACAGCACCCGGCCGACGGCGTTGCGCCAGGGGTAGTGGCGTTCCTGGCTGCCGGTGAACAGGACCGGAATGTTCTTCTCCACGGGATAGGGATGGAAGACCGCCGGGTCCACGGAATTCGGCCAGACGAACAGGCGGTCCGCGATCTCCGGCGTGTACTCGGCCATGGCCACGGACGTGGTGAAAAACTGCTCCACACCCCACCGGTCCATGTCTGAGAGGAAGACGGCGCGGGCCAGGTCATAGGGGTCCGAATGCAGGAACCCGAGTTTGGGGATCTCCGGGCGGCCTGCGGTGTTCCGGATGCTGCGTTCCCCGGCGTAGACACCGGATTCGAACACGCACAGGTCGGGTTCGAACGCGTCGCATTCCGCACCGTAGTCGCAGTCCCGGTCAATGACCCGCACGTCGAAGAAGTGCTGCAGGGTCTGCACGTGTTCATCCAGGTGCCGGTTGAGGAAGCCCGGCAGCCCGGGCTTGGCCCAGCGGAAGAACAGCAGCCTCGGTTTGCTCTGGGTCGCGGGGATCATACGGTGCTCTCCTTGGTTGGCCGCAGCCGTGCCAGCAGCGGGCGTTCCAGTCGGTCGTAGGCTGCCAGCAGGTTTCCGGCCCGTCCCCGCACCGCCTCCGGTAGGACCCGGCGGAGCATCGGAGCGCTGAGCACCAGGTAGGTGGCGCAGCCGGTGAACCCGCCCAGCAGCAGCCGGCCCACGTCCCCGCCGGCAAGGGAGGCGGCTGCCAGAGCCAGCACGGCAGCTGCGGAAGCAGCCAGCGCCGGTGCTGCCGCTGCCCGGGCCAGGAGCCGGCCGGGAGCCGGAACAGTGCCCCGGACTGCCCGCAGGTACAGCGGCATGATGACTGCGGTGATCACGGCGACGTGTACCCACGCGGCGCCGGGCAGCCCGAACGGGCCCAGACTGAGACCGACCGCAGGGACGAGCAGCACCAGCCACGCCGCCTGCACGCCGAAGACGGCGCCGGCCCGCCCCTGGCCTACCAGCAGGTTCGAGAACAGCAGCGAAAGCGCAAAGACACCTCCGTACAGCGCCAGGATCCTCAGCACCAGAGCCGCCGGCGCCCAGGTTCCCCCGTAGAGCACGGCCACCAGCTCCCCGGCGAGCGCCACGGTCAGGGCAGTGACGGGGAACGCGATGAGGGCGACCAGGCGGGAGGTCCGGGACAGGAATCCGCGCAGTTCCGCCGATCCGGCGCCCATCGCGGAGAACGCCGGCATCGCTACTGAATTGATCGTGGAGCTCATCACGGAGGTGGACCAGGACGCCACGGTGAAAGCCAGGGTGTAGATGCCTAGTTCCACCGGTCCCAGGAAGGCGCCGATGATCGCGTAGTCGGCGTTGAGCAGGCTGTAGCCCAGCAGGTTCGCACCCGCCAGCGGCAGTCCGAAGCGCAGCACCGGCCCCACTTCCGCCCGGCGCAGCCGCGGCCAGTACGTCCGGTCCACGCTCAGCGCCATGACCACGCCGCTGATGAGCTGGCTGACCACGCGGGACCAGGCGAAGGCCATGGCTCCGTCGCCGTTCATTGCCATCAGCACCAGCACCAGGTTCGCCGGCAGAAAGGCAACCGCGGACGCGAGGAACACCTTGCCCTGCCGGAACTCTCGGACCAGCAGCGCTCCGGGAACGGTGAAGACACCGCCCAGGACGACGGCGATGGCCAGGACCCGGATGGGAGCAGCTGCCTCCGGCACGCCAAGCAGCCCGGCGAGCGGATCCGCGGCCAGGGCCATGCCGGCGGCCAGGGCGAAAGAGCTGAGGATGGCGAGCAGGGCCACGGTTGAGGCCACCCGGTCCGGATCCAGGTCCCGCCGGGCAACGCAGGAGGACAGGCCCAGTTCACCGAAGCTGGAGACGATCGCGTGGACAACCAGGGCAGCGGCAAAGACGCCGAATTCATGCGGGGTCACCAGCCGCACCACAACCACCATGACGGCAATCCCCGCCAGCTTCATCATCAGCGCGTTCGCACCGCTCCAGAGGGCGCCGCGGACGGCACGCGCCCCGATGCCTGCCAGGCCGGCGGACTCTGACGGGGCTGTCACCGCAGCGCCTGGCCGAGCGTTTCGGCGACGTATTCCTGCTGTGTCCGGCTCAGGTGCGGATGCAGCGGCAGCGAGAGCAGGCGGGCAGCGGCGTCCTCGCTCACCGGGAAGTCTCCCGGACCGTAGCCCAGATGGGCGTAGGCACCGGTCAGGTGCACCGGCACCGGGTAATGGATTCCGGCGCCGATGCCCGCGTCCGTGAGCACCCGCAGGATCCTCTCCCGTTCTTCGGCCGGGACCCGAACCGCGTAGATGTGCCAGACATCCGTGTTGCCGTCCGCGCTGGCCGGCAGCACCAGCCCGGGAATCCCGGCGAGCAGTTCCTGGTAGGCGGACGCAGCGTCCCGGCGCCGCTGGTTCCATGCTGCGAGCCGCTTGAGTTTGGCGCTCAGCACCACAGCCTGCACCGCGTCCAGCCGCGAGTTCATGCCCGCCACTTCGTGCCGGTACTTAACCCGGCTGCCGTGGTCCGCGAGCAGCCGCACCCGGTCAGCCGTGTCAGTGTCTTCGGTCAGGACCGCTCCGGCGTCCCCCGCGGCACCGAGGTTCTTGCCGGGGTAGAAACTGGTTCCCGCGGCGTCGCCCAGGGTTCCGGCCTTCCGGCCAAACCGTTCGGCGCCCTGTGCCTGCGCGGCGTCTTCCACGATCGCCGCGCCAAAGCGCCTGGCAGTGAAGGCCAGCGCCTCCACGGGGGCCGTCTGCCCGAACAGGTGCACGGGCATCAGGGCGCGGGTCTTGGGTCCTGCTGCCTGGGCTGCCTTGGCCGGGTCGATGAGCAGGTGTTCGGGATCGACGTCGGCCAGCACCGGCAGGGCGCCGGCACGGGAAACCGCTTCCGCGGTGGCAATGAAAGTGTTGGCCGGCAGGATCACTTCCGTCCCGGGTTCCACGCCGCAGGCCCGCAGCGCCAGTTCCAGCGCGTCGGTGCCGTTGGCAACTCCTACGCAGTGGGCACTGCCGAGCCACTGGCCGTAGGCTTCCTCGAAGCCGGCAACATGGCGGCCGCCGATAAACGCGGTGGCGGCAAAGACTTCCTTGAGCCCGGCCTGGATTTCCTCGTCGACTTCGGCATGCTGTGCAGCCAGGTCCACCAGCGGCACCTTCAGGGCAGGAGGTGTCTTCATCGGGGGTCCTTCCAGTTCTTTGGTCCCGGAACCGCAGCCGGCACGCGTTCAGCCGCGGCCCGCAGTTCCCTGGCGGGCACTCCGGCCCAGGTCTGGCCGCCGGGAAGATCCCGCAGGACCGCCGATCCCATGCCCACCACGGTGCCTGCCCCGATCCGTACGCCCTGCCGGACGGTGGCGCCCATGCCCAGGTAGGCCCCGGAACCGATGCGCACGCCTCCGCCCAGGCACACGCCCGAGGTGAGGGTGGCGTAGTCCTCCACCACGTCGTCGTGCGTCAGGGTGCAGTTGGGCATCACGGCGACGTGACGGCCCACCGTGACGGCGGCCGTCAGGACTGTCCCGGCGAGCAGGATACTTCCGGCCCCCACGGTGCAGCCGTCACTCAGGTGCACTGCCGGGTCCACGAAGGTGGCGAACCGGTCTTCCCCCACGCCGGACCGGGCCAGCGTCTGGACCATGCCGGCACGCGCCGTTCCGGAACCTGCGCAGGCCAGGAAGCTGCAGCGCGGGTAGTTCCCTGCGTCGCTGAGCCCGCCGAGCACGGGAACCCCGTCCACCATCGAGGAGTGCAGGGCGCGGTCATCATCCAGGAACCCGAAGATCCGGTACTCCTGGGTGCGCCGCAGCGCGGCCAGCACTTCACGCGCCAGCCCTCCGGCCCCCAGCAGCACCAGCGTCGGTATGCTCATGGTTTCCTGCCGCTGCCGGCCACGGCCTCGATCACCCTCGCCTGTTCGGACTCGGTCATTTCGTGGAACAGCGGCAGGATGAGGGTGTTGGCGCTGAGCCGTTCGGTGGCTTCCAGCGGCGCGGAGCCCGTGTCCCGGTGCCGGTAGGCTGGTTCCAGATGCGCTGCCATGATGCCGCGGCGCGCGGAGATCTCCTGCCCGGCGAGTGCCTCGAGCACCCCGTTGCGGTCCGTGCCAAAACCGGGGAGGACTTCAACCCAGTAGGACTGGAAGTTCGATTCGCCCCATGGCGGGTCGGCGACCGGGCGCAGGAACTCGATCTCCGCGAACGCCTTCGTGTAGCCGGCTGCCAGTTCCCTCCGGCGGCGCACCACGGCGTCGAGCCGGTCGAGCTGGACCAGGCCCACGGCTGCCTGCAGGTCCGTCATCCGGTAGTTGTAGCCCACCTCGGTGTACGCCTCCGCGGGGGCCAGGATGCTGGCGCTGCGTTCCGCTGCGGAGAGGCTCATGGCGTGCTCGCGCAGGGTCCGGGCGCGTGCCGCCCACTCGGGGTTCGACGTCGTGAGCATTCCCCCTTCCCCGGTGGTTAGGATTTTCCGGGGGTGGAAGGACCAGGCGGCGATTTCCGCGCCGGCGCCGGCGGGCCGGCCCGCGTAGCGGGAACCGGCCGCGCAGGCCGCATCCTCCAGCACGGTGATGCCCAGCGGATCGCAGAGAGCACGCAGCGGGACCAGGTCCACCGGCACTCCGCCCTGGTCCACTGCGATCACGGCGCGGGTGGCCGGGGTCAGTGCCGCCTGGACGGTCTCAGCCGTGAGGTTCCCGGTGCCGGGGTCCACGTCTGCGAACACGGGCCGGGCGCCCACATAGGTGGGAGCGTTGGCGGTGGCAATAAAGGAGAAGGAGGGCACAACGACGTCGTCTCCCGGGCCCACGCCCGCGACGATCAGCGCCAGGTGCAGGGCCGTGGTGCAGCTGGAGGCGGCCACTGCGTGTCCGGCCTCCATGCGCGCGGCGAAGGCGGCCTCGAACTGCGCGGTGCGCGGTCCCTGAGCGATCCACCCGGAGGAAATGACTTCGCTCACCGCGGCGGCTTCCGCGGCCCCCAGCCACGGCTTCATCACGTTAATCCGGCTCATGCTTCGCTGCTCCCCCGTCCCGCTGCGATCTCCGAGCGCAGCGGAAGCCACCACTGCACCAGCTCGGCGAGGCCTTTGGCCAGCGGAACCTCCGCCCGGAAACCCAGGTCGGTGTGCGCCGCGGAGGTGTCCGCGAGCCGCCGGGTGACGCCGTTGACGGCGCGTTCGGGACCGAATTCGACGTCGAGGTCCGAGTTCATGACCCCGAGAAGCGCCTGCGCCAGTTCCAGCAGGCTCGTTTCCGTGCCGCTGGCAACGTTGTAGATCCCGGCCGGTGCGTTCTGCACTGCAGCCAGGAGGTTGGCCCGGGCAATGTCTGCCGTGTAGATGAAGTCCATGGTCTGGGCGCCGTCGCCGAAGATCAGCGGCGGGCGGCCATCCGCGATGCGTTCCATCCAGCGCACCAGCACTTCGGTGTAGACACCGTGGACGTCCATGCGCGGCCCGTAGACGTTGAAGTAGCGCAGCCCGGTGTAGGCCAGCCCGTACATGGAATGGAAGCTGCGGAGCATGCCCTCGTTGAAGGCTTTCGCGGCACCGTAGAACGTGTCGTTGCTGTGCAGGTGGTGGTTCTCCGGCGTCGGGAACACTTCGGCCAGTCCGTAGACCGAGGCGCTGGACGCGGCCACCACGCGGGCCACTCCGTGCGCAGCGGCGGCCTCCAGCACGTTGAACGTGCCGTCCGCCAGCACTTCAAGGGCCAGCCGCGGGTCTTCGGCGCACTGGGTGATGCGGATGGCGGCCTGGTGGAACACCAGGTCGGTGCCTCGGGTGAGGTCATGAACCGCGTCCCGGTCCCGGATGTCTGCCTCATACAGGCTCACGCGCGAATCGGCCAGGGCATCAGCAAGGTTGGCGCGCCGCCCGCGGACCAGGTTGTCCAGCACACGCACCTCCCCCGCTCCGGCGTCGAGCAGCTGGTCAACGATTGCGGAGCCGATGGTTCCGGCGCCGCCGGTGACCAGTACGCGGGCACCGCGCAGTGATTGGGTCTGTGTCATGAGGCGGATTCCAGTTCGAGAGTGGGACGGAGGGTGACGGGGGCACCGCTCACCTGGCTGTGGGTGGCGGCTTCCAGGACGGAAAGGACCCGGACCCCGGCGGTGCCGCTGGTCAGCGCCGGCCGCCGGGACCGGATGGCGGCGGCGAACTCGGTGACCATTGCGGACAGTGCCTCGTGCTCGGGCAGGGCCGGTGACCAGGTGTCTCCGAGACGGTAGGAAACGTTGGATTGGGAGCGTTCTTCTTCACCCGTTTCCCGTGCCGTGCGGGAAAGGTCAACGCCGCGGTCATAAACGCTCAGCCGCTGCTGCGGGTTGAGATCGTCCCAGACCAGGGTGCGCCGGCTGCCGCCAATCACCAGCTGGCGGATCTTGGTGGGGCTGAGCCAGTTCACGTGGATGTGTGCCATGGCGCCGGTGTCCAGTTCAAGGACCAGGTGGCCCACGCAGGAGGTTCCCGCGCCCAGCGGATCGGAGCCGTGGGCGGAAACCCGCACCGGCCGCAGGCCGCCCGGCAGGACAAAGTCCAGGATGGCCAGATCGTGCGGGGCCAGGTCCCAGAAAACGTCGACGTCGGGCTGGATGAGTCCCAGGTTGATGCGCACGGAGTCGATGAACAGGATTTCCCCCAGCTCACCCGTGGCCACCAGCTCCCGGATTTTCAGGACCGCGGGGGTGTAGCAGTAGGTGTGGTCTGCCATCAGGACCAGCCCGGCGGCTTCGGCCTGCGCCACCATCTGCTCCCCGCGGGCCAGGGAATCGGCCAGCGGCTTTTCCACCAGCACGTGCTTGCCTGCGGCCAGGGCCGCTGTGGCCAGCCCGTGGTGGGTGCGTGCCGGGGTGGCGATGGCAACGGCGTCGAGGTCCGGGTTCTGCAGCAGCTCCTGAACGGAACCGGTGACCGGCACCGCGCCGACGCTCCGGGCCAGGCGTGTGGCCTTGTCGGTGTCCAGGTCGCAGATCGCTGCCAGCTGCCAGTCCGGCCCTGCGTTGAAGTTGCGGGCGAGGTTGGGACCCCAGTAGCCGGCGCCGATGACTGCCACCGAAAGCGGTGTTTCGGGCAACGCCGTTCCAGGGGATGGGGAAGGGTGCACTTGGAGACCTGCGTTCTGTCCGCAGCCGGGTGGCTGAGCTCGATGACTGCGCGTCACCCTACGAAGCAGCAGCAGCAGGCCGGATGAGTACCGGCTACGGGTCGTTACCCGGCGTTACCCGGCCGTTCCCGGAGTGCGGCGGGTAATCCTTCCCGCGCTTTACTCCCCCACCAGCTCCGCGGTCAGTTCTTCACGCCGGCTGATCCCCAGCTTCTCGAAGATCCGGTAGATGTGCCCTTCCACGGTCCGAACGGACAGGAAGAGCCGCCCGGCGATCTCCGCGTTCCGGTAGCCCCTCGCCACCAGTGCTGCGACGTCCTTCTCGCGGCGGGTGAGGGACGGCGGGGCCATGGCGTTCCGGCCGGCGCCGGTGTTCTCCGAAGACTTGCCGATGGCACGCTGGACCCGCTGGATCTGGGTGCGGTCTCCCCCGGCCTTCGCCAGCCGCAGCGCCTCGTGCAGCGCCAAAGGGGCCAGGGCTGCGGCGTCGGCGTCTCCGGATTCGCCCGACTCGCCGGCGAAACGCAGGAGCCCGGAGACATCCTGGTCCAGCACGGCCCGGGCAAAGATGTTGACTGCTCGGGCGCGCGGTCCCTGTACGTCCTCGGAGAGTTTCAGCAGCCGGTTCATGGTGGTCGGATCACCGGCGGACATGCTCAGGCAGCGCAGTTCGAATTCCGCCGCTACCAGTCCGTGCTCCTCTGCCTGCTCCGCTGCTTCACGCAAGGCGGTCAGGGCCCTGGGGTCCCCGGTCCGGGCATACTCGGCGGCCAGCCGGTTTCCCCGGGCAATGACCCGGGTGCCGGCTGTACCGCGTGGTTCCAGGCTGTCCCAGTCCGCCAGGAGCTCATCGGCCCGGCCTGTGTCTCCGGCAGCGGCGGCCAGCTGGGCGGCGATGGACAGGGCCAGTGACAGGCTGCCGTCCGGGTCGTGGGTGCGCATGCCCTCAATGGCGGCGGTGAGTTTGGGCAGTGCTGCTTCGAGGTTCCCGCGGCGCAGTTCCATCACTGCCATGCACATGTCCACCGTGCCGCCTACCTGCAGGGCGCTGCGCGAGGTGGTGGCAAAGTCCTGGTGGACAGAGCTGCTGACCTCATCCCAGTAGCCTGCCCACAGCAGCGCTGAGAGGTGGCGGTGCAGCACAAACTGGTAGTACGTCAGGAACCTGTGGTCGCTGTGCGTCACGATCGCCAGCGCCTCCCGGGTGAAGTGCACCGCCGTTTCCGACCGGCCGCTGCCGGCATGGATTTCACCCATCAGGGCCGTCGCCACCATCACGGCTTCGGTGTCTTCGGCTGCCCGGGCTTCTTCGAGCAGCCCTTCCACCAACACCCCAGTGCTGCGGTAGTTGCCCTCAGCGACCTCGATCAGTGCGCCCAGCAGCGCAACACCGCGCCGGGACGAATCGATGTCTGTGCGCAGCTCAGCATCCAGCGTTCCCGCTGCATCGGCTGCAGCCGCGATTCGGGAAATGGCTGCTTCCCAGGCAGCCCGGGCGGCACCGAGCCGCTGAGCGGCATCGGACAGCCGCTGGCCCAGCTGGACCCGCAGCAGCGTCCCCATTTTCGCCGTCGTGAGGTCCGTGGCGGCCTCGACCGTTCCATTGACCAGTTCCTGCGCGGCGTCGAAGTTGGTGCGCTGGAAATGGGCGCGGGCTTTCTGGACCCGGGCAGCAGGCAGCAGCGCCGGGTCCTGGACCTCGCGTGCTGCCCGGAGGGCGAAATCGCTGTCGAAGAAGTTGTTGGCCATAAAGGCAGCCCGGAGAAGCTGCTCGTCCGGAACAGCCGCGCCGCAGTCCAGGGACCACCCCACACTGCGCAGCAGGCCATCCATGGATTCAGTGTCCTCAGGCATGATCTCCAGGACACGCTGGCGGAGGCGGGCGCTGCGCGCAGCTGGCACCATGTGCCGCACCAGCTGGCCGTACAGGGGGTGCCGCGGCCGGAGCAGGCGGTTGCCGTCGTCCTCGACGCTGACCAGGTTGGCGGCCGTCAGTGCGTCCACGGAACGGTGCAGTCCCAGCTTGAAGGCCACCGCCACGGGCACCGGTTCGGCAAGCGCGATGATTTCCATTGCTTCGCGCTCGTCGCTGGAGAGCCCCGAGAGCTGGGCCTTCAGCAGGTCGCCCAGGCGTCCCTGCGGCGGATCAGCGTTGGCGCCCATCAGCCAGACACCGTGGCGTTCGGCCAGGGCACCGGCGCGCCGGGTTTCAGCGACCAGCGCCAGGACGAACATGGGATTTCCGCCGCTCCGCCGGGCCAGTTCGGCGCTGGTAGTGCTCAGCACCGGACCCCCGAGCACCTGGGAGCAAAGTTCGTGCACCTGGGTGTCAGTAAGCGGGGGCAGGTGGTGGCGGGAAATGATCCCGCTCCAAACCTGCGAGGGTATGCCCGCCGGAATATCAGTGATGCTGCGGGTGAGGATCAGCATCCGGACCCTGCCGGAGGCCATCAGCTGGGAGAGCAGGTCGGCGCTGGATTCGTCCAGGGCATGGGCGTCATCCACTACCAGCAGCGGCGTGGCGGCGGTGCCGGCTTCCCCGGCCGGGCGCAGCCTGCCCAGCAGTGCGCGCATCACGGCCAGCGGGGAATCGGTCTCCTCGGCAGAGAGCACCGGAAGCAGCGGGGCCAGCGCACCAAAAGGTATCCCGGTCAGCGCGGAACTGGCATGGATCCGGTGGACGGGCATCTCCTGCCCGAGTTTGGCGGACACAACATTCGCCAGGGCACTTTTGCCCATGCCTGCCTCCGCTACTACCAGCGCGCCGCGCAGCTCGGCCGAACGCAGGTCTGCCAGGACCGCCGCTATCTCGGGGTCCCGGCCGACCAGCGCCTGTGAAGCAAAACCTTGCATTATTCCCCCAAACCTCATCCTGCGGAGCGCAGGACATCCCTCAACTCAGTCCGTCCGGACACGTGCAGCTTTCGGAACAGCTTGTTCAGGTGCCAGTCCACTGTGCGCGGTGACAGGTGCAGATCCTGCGCGATCTGCGTCCTTGACCAGGAACCGGCAGCCAGCTGAACCAGGCGCGCGTCGAAGTCGCTGAGCGAGCCCAGCGCACTCTCAATACTGTTTTCGTGCAGGAGCTTACGGTACGCAGCGTTCTCGACGACGGCGGCGCGGCGGTTGAGGCTGCTTCCGGCTCCCGGCAGTTCGGTCCGCACCAGGCCCGCGGCGCGGTACGCGAGGAGATGGTGGCCCAGTTCCACGGCGCCCTCGGCCGCGTCCAGGAGCAGCTGCGGATCGCTGGCCAGCAGCCCCTGGCCGTAGGCAGCCAGGGTTTTGGCCCAGCGCCCGGTGGCTGTTGGTGCAAGCCGTGCCAGTTCGGCGGCCGCTGACCGGTCTCCGCTGGAAGCAGCCGCCTCGAAGCAGGCCAGAGCAAAGGAGACGTTGCCGCGTGCCTCGGCGTCCTCGGCCATGCGGATCAGGCTCCGGGCCGCTGCCTCTGCGCTGTGGCCCAGCCTGGCGAGTGTCTGGTGGAATAACCTCACCCGGTCAGCGTGCCAGGACGGCTGGTGCCTGAACCGCGGGGCGAGCCCGAGGTAACCGGCGGCTTTGTCCTCATTGCCGGCAAGTCCGTGTGCGTAGGCCAGCAGGGCGGTGGCGAGCGGCAGCAGGTCCTCCCGGTCGCGGAAGCGAAGCTGGCTGACCGCCGGTGCCAGGGACTCAACGGCTGAGTCGGCTTCTCCGGCGGCCGCGTGGATGATGCCGCAGGCCAGTTCTCCGGCCGTTCCGCGGTAGGACTCGTGGACCCCATCCGTGTTTTCCCGGACAAAGCACAGGGCCCGGTCCAGCTCGCCGGCAGCATACAGGGCGTAGAAGAGACGGGTGACGATGAAGCTCTGGTCGGGGGCCGGCAGCGGGGTGTGCAGCAGGTCCCAGGACGCGTCCAGCAGTGCCATGGCCTCTGCCGCCTGGCCTGTCACGGCCAGCGACTCGGCCGCTGCCGCTACGGCCAGCGCCCGCATCCGGGTGGAGATGCCGCTGCGTGCTGCAAGCTCCTGCAGGGGCTTCACGGCGGCGGGATAGTTCCCCTCGGCGAGCTGCAGCTCTGCTTCGGCGAGGTCGACAGCTGCCGCGGTGTCCGTGCTCAGTCCCCGGGACGGGTCCGGTGAGCCCGGTGAGCCCGGGGAGTCCCGGGAGTCGCGGCGGAGGATGTCGAGAACCTGCTGCGGGGCACCGGATTTGGACAGGCTGCGCAGCAGCGCGGCCTTCTGGATCATCAGTGTGGTCCAGTTCTCCCGCCGGGCAGGATCAAAGCGCGGCTCGAAACCGGTCAGGACTCCGTAGGCCCCCTGGTGTTCTCCCAGTGCCATAAGGGCCCGGACTTCCTCGCACACCAGTTCCTGGCTGCGGCTGCCGTGCGCTACGGAACGCACGAAGTCCAGGGCCTGGGCCGGGTTGCCGGAGTCGTTGGCGAACCGTGCGGCCCGCAGGACGGCGCCGTCCCCGGGATCCGCTTCACAGGCCAGGGTCCAGGAAACGTAGCCGGCCACGGCCTCCGGCTCCAGGACGTCCAGGTTCTCGAGCAGGACAGAAACTTCTTTCCACAGCTGGTGGCTGCGGCCGAGCGGCACGTTGGCGGAGACGACGGCGGCAAGCAGCGGACTTCCCAGCCGCACGGCCGGAACCGCACCCCGTTCGGGCACCACCGTTCCGTCTTCTTCCAACGCGTCCACGGTTTCCGCGGCGGCAAGCTGCAGCAGCACCGGAAGCGGAAGCGGACTGACGCGGGAAAGTATTTCAACGACTTTGCGCTGGTCTTCCGGCAGGCGGGAAAGCCGGGTGGAGATGACTTCCGCAACGGCTCCGGTGTGTACATAGGACCGGGCCCGCACCCAGGTCGCGTCTGACCGCACGAGCCTGCGCTGCTGGACCTGCTCCTCCGTCATAAGGATGGTGAAGTGCGGGTTTCCGTGGGTTTCCTTCCACATCTCCCGTGCCGCCGGCTCGGAGACCCGCCCGCCCAGCAGCCGTTCCATCAGCGTCCGGGTTTCCTCGGGCAGCAGCGCCTCGACGTCGATCCGCTCCAGATGCCCGTCAGCCCAGAGCGAGAGGACCTCAGGGTCTGCCCGCAGCACGTCGGTGGCTGTTGCCACAACGACGGCGTCCCGGGCGCGGACCAATTGCGAGATGACCTGGACGGAGAGCTCATCAAGCTGATCGGCGTCGTCCACCACCAGCAGCACCGGAGCGGCTGCTGATTTGGAGCGCAGGAGCCGACGGACCTCCTGCAGTACGCGCACCAGACTCAATTCGCCCGTGGGAGGAAGCTCGCTGAGCAGCGGCGCGAGGGCACCGTACGGACTGCGGCGGGACACTTCGGTGCCGTACAGGGCCTCGACCCGGAAGTTGGGGACACGGTCCGCCACGGCTGCCGCCAAGGCGGTTTTGCCTATGCCCGGAGCCCCGACGATCAGTGCACCCCGGCCCTCTTCCAACGCGGATCCCAGACGGCTCAGGAGGCTCTCGCGGCCAACAAGTTTAGTGAACGGCCTGGGCAGCGTCATGCCGTGCCAGCCGCCTGCGGATACCGCCGGCCGGAACTGCGCGAAGCAGGCCCTCCCATATTCCATTCCCCCCGTATGCACGTCTTCGAGCCAGAACGGGGCCGCTGTGCAATACAGCGGCCGCCCGTTCCACTGCGCAAGAGTACGCCTCATTGGCGCTCATAGGAAGGCATGGAGCTGGTGCCGGCGCACATTTATTCCGGGCATGCTGCGTGTGCGCAGGAAAAGTGCGGAAAGCAGGGGGACGGTGCCGCACTAGAGATGCGGGAGGGGTGTTGGCGGGGAGTTTTTGATAAGGGACCGGCGCCGAGATGGGGGTGGCCCAGTCTCGGAGGCCTCCCGACGCCGGCCCCGCTTCAGGAGCCCGAAGGCTACCGCCAGTGTAGGCCCGCGCCATGGACCAAACAATGCCCCTGCGGCAGGGCATGGGCACGGGTTATATACCTGAATATCGACGCCGGGCTACTCGTCCGCAGCAGCCGGGGCGGGTGTCCCTAGGCCCCGCTGTGGAACTTCTGCTGCGCGGCGAGCAGACCGTCGGAAAGCAGCAGCTCCACGGCGTCCGCGCCGTCGGAAACCAGGAACGGCAGGTCCTTTGACTCGGTGGTGCCAAAGTCCTTCAGGACCCAGTCCGCGGTGTCCATCCGGCCGGGCGGGCGGCCCACGCCTACCCGCACCCGCAGGTAGTCCTTGGTGCCCAGGGCCTTGCTGATGTCCCGCAGACCGTTGTGCCCGCCTTCGCCTCCGCCGAGCTTGAGCTTGACAGAGTTGAACGGAATGTCGATCTCGTCATGCACCGCCACGATGTTCTCCGGGTCAATCCCGTAGAAGCGGGCCAGCGCCGAGACCGGTCCGCCGGAGAGGTTCATGTAGGTGAGCGGCTTGGCCAGGACCACACGCGGTCCGCCAATGCCGATCCGGCCTTCCAGGACCTGCGCGCGGGACTTGTGCGACTTGAACCTGCCACCCATGCGGGAGGCCAGTTCGTCCAGGACCATCTGGCCAACATTGTGCCGGTTACGGCTGTAGCCGGGCCCGGGGTTCCCGAGCCCGGCTACAAGCCAGGTGTTACTGGTCAAAAAGGACTACGCCTCTTCGGAAGCTGCCGGTGCGGCTGCTTCTTCTTCGCCTGCGCCGGCGCCCAGATCCTGGACAGCGGACTCGGAGATGTTGATGACCATGGTCTCGGGATCGAGCAGCAGCTCGACGCCGGCCGGCAGTTCCAGGTCCTTGGCGTAGATGTGCTCGCCGGCCGTGCGGCCTTCGATGCTGACCGTGATGGTCTCGGGGAGGTTGGTGGCGTCAGCGGCAACCAGAACGGTGTTGGCTTCCTGGTTGAAGACGCTGGAGCCCGGAGCAAGTTCGCCCTCGACGTGGACGATGACCTCAACCTCAACCTTTTCGCCCTTGCGGACGGTCAGGAGGTCGATGTGCTCGATGATCTGCTTGATCGGGTCGCGCTGGATGTCCTTGGCCAGGGCCAGGTGTGCTTCGCCGTCAACGTCGATGTCCAGCAGGGCGTTCGGGGTGCGGACGGCCAGCGTGGTTGCCTTGGCGGGCAGCAGGATGTGCATAACATCGGCGCCGTGCCCGTAGATGACTGCGGGGATCATGCCGGCGACGCGGGCCTTGCGGGCTGCACCCTTGCCGAAGTCGGTGCGGGTGGTGGCTGCGAGCTTCTGCTCAGACATTGCTAACTCCTGTTGTGGTTCTTCCGGGATTTCAGTTGCCTATTCGGCGCCGGTATCGGAACGAACCAGCTGCATCATCTGCGTTCAGGTTGAACGCGTGCAGTTGAGAAGTTGCCAGCCACCGTCGATAACGGAGTGCCTCCGGGTTTTTCCGGGGCCTCCCTCGCCTAGGCATCGGAGTCAATGTTACCAGCTTGCCGCCGTCGCACTGTCCGCCTCTGCCCCGCTCCCCCGGCGCCTGGCCCGCCGAAGCCGCCTCCCCAACACCGAGAGGCCAGTCACGGCTGGTTTGAGCGTTCAAACCGGCCGTGACTGGCCTCTCGATGAAAAGGACTCCGGAAGGGCTAGGCCTTGCCGTCGAACAGGCTCGTCACGGAGCCGTCTTCGAAGACCTCGCGGATGGCACGGGCGATGAGCGGGGCGATCGAGAGCACGGTGAGCTGCTCGAAGCGCTTGTTGACCGGGATCGGCAGGGTGTTGGTGACCACCACTTCGCGGGCACCGGACTCAGCCAGGGTGCGTGCAGCGGGATCGGAGAACACGGCGTGGGTGGCGGCGATGATGACGTCCTTGGCGCCGGCTTCCTTCAGCACGCGCACGGCGCCGGCGATCGTTCCGCCGGTGTCGATCATGTCGTCGATCAGCACGCAGGTGCGGCCTTCAATCTGGCCAACAACCTGCTTGGAAACAGCCTGGTTGGGGACCGTGAGGTCGCGGCTCTTGTGCACGAACGCCAGCGGGGCGCCGCCCAGGCGCTCGGCCCACTGCTCGGCCACGCGCACGCGGCCGGTGTCCGGGGAAACGACGGTGACGTTGGAGACGTCCACGCGGGTGCGGATGTAGTCAGCCAGCAGCGGGATGGCCATCAGGTGGTCCACGGGGCCGTCGAAGAAGCCCTGGATCTGGGAGGTGTGCAGGTCGACGCTCATGATGCGGTCAGCGCCGGCAGT
The DNA here is from genome assembly GCF_049311025.1 of Arthrobacter sp. 3Tela_A. Classification (NCBI taxonomy): domain Bacteria; kingdom Bacillati; phylum Actinomycetota; class Actinomycetes; order Micrococcales; family Micrococcaceae; genus Arthrobacter; species Arthrobacter sp. 3Tela_A. The sequence continues at coordinate 16,021 of NZ_JAXIOM010000012.1, read as the reverse complement.
CTTGTACAGGTCTGCCACGAGGCGGGCGGAGATGGGCTCGCGGCCGCGGCCCTTCTTGTCCTGGCGGGCGTACGGGTAGAACGGGGAGACCACGGTGATGCGCTGGGCCGAGGCACGCTTGAGCGCGTCGATCATGATCAGCTGTTCCATCAGCCAGTTGTTCAGCGGAGCCGGGTGCGCCTGGATGACGAAGGCGTCCTTGCCGCGGACACTTTCACCGGGGCGGACGTAGATCTCGCCGTTGGCGAAGTCGTAGGCAGCGAGCGGCAGCAGGTCGGTGTCCAGGCACTTGGCTATCTCCTCCGCCAGCTCCGGATGCGCCCGTCCTGTGGCTAGGACAAGCCTTTTTTCACCTTGTGCGGTGATTACGCTGCTCATGACTGTTCGCTTTCTCGCGTGGGGTTATCAGTACCGGAGAGGGAAGTCTGTGTCTGGGCGCGCTCGGCGGCCTGCGCTGCTGCGGATCCCGGGCGGTTGGTTGCCACCCAGTTCTCGAGGTTGCGCTGCGGTGCCACGTTGATGGCCAGCGAGCCCGCCGGAACGTCCTTGCGGATCACCGTTCCAGCTCCACTGTACGCCCCGTCCCCCACGGTGACGGGCGCCACATACATGTTGTCGCTGCCCATCCGCACGTGCGATCCGACCGTTGTGTGGTGCTTCTTTTCGCCGTCGTAGTTGACGAAGACGGAGGCTGCACCAATGTTCGAGTGCTCCCCGATGGTGGCGTCCCCCACATAGGAAAGGTGCGGAACCTTGGAGCCGGTGCCGATCTGCGCGTTCTTGGTTTCAACGAACGTGCCGATCTTGCCGTGCTCTCCCAGCTGCGTTCCCGGGCGGAGGTAGGCAAAGGGTCCGACGTCGGCACCGGCGCCGATCAGGGCGTCGGATCCGTGGGTGCGGATCACCTTCGCGCCTTCGCCGATGACCACGTTGGTGAGGGTGGTATCCGGGCCGACGACGGCGTCGCGCGCCACCGTGGTGGTGCCGTGCAGCTGGGTGCCGGGCAGGATGGTGACGTCTTCGTCCAGGGTGACGGTGGAATCGATCCAGGTGGTGGCCGGGTCCACGACGGTGACGCCGGCACGCATCCAGCGTTCCAGGTTGCGGCGGTTGTGCTCGGCGTTCAGGGCTGCGAGCTGCACCCGGTCATTGGCGCCTTCGACCTGCCACTGGTCGGTGGTTTCCACGGCGGCGACCCGCCCGCCGGCTGCCCGGGCGATGGCCAGGACATCGGTCAGGTACATCTCGCCCTGGGCGTTGTCGGTGCTGACCGAGGCCAGGGCCGAACGCAGCACAGCGGCGTCGAAGGCGTAGATGCCGGAGTTGATTTCGTTCACGGCCAGCTGTTCGGCCGTGGCGTCCTTCTGCTCCACGATTCCGGTGACCGTTCCGTCTTCGGCGCGCAGCACCCGGCCGTAGCCGGTGGGGTCGGCGACGCGGGCGGTGAGGACGGTGACGGCGTTGGAGTCCACGTTGTGCACTGCCACCAGTTCACGCAGGGTGGCCGCATCCAGCAGCGGCACGTCGCCGTAGGTCACCACAACGGTGCCTTCCAGCGGGGTAAGTGCGTCGATGGCTTCCACGGCGGCCTGGACGGCGCGGCCGGTGCCGGGAACTTCGTCCTGGTCAACAATCATGGCGCCGGGCATCAGGGATGCGATGTGGGAGGCGACCTGGTCCCGCTCGTGGCGCACGACGACGGCGAGGGTGCGCGGATGCAGTGCCTGCGCCGCGTTCAGGGCGTGGCCCACCATCGAGATGCCGCCCACCGGGTGGAGGATCTTGGGGGTCCGGGACTTCATCCGGGTGCCTGCGCCGGCCGCAAGGACTATGACCGCAGCGGGTGCTGCCCCTTCGTTCGGTCCGGTACCCTGCGTATCCTGCATGCTCACGAAAAGGCGCTCCTACACGTTGTCCGGCTTCGGGGCCGGGGCAGTCCCCTCCGCACCGCGCGGCTGCATCCCAGCGTTCCGCCCATAGGATTCGAACCTATACTCCACGGCTCCAAAGGCCGGGGTGCTGCCGTTACACCAGGGCGGAAAATGTGTGGCTGATGCCGCACACAAGAGTCCAGTTTGCCACGTCCGAACCCTGCTCCGCGACTTGGGACACCCGCGCCCCGCGGGACGCTTAGCGCCAATGCGTAGACTGGGACAGTGGCGAGAATAACAACTGCGCGGTCACGGCCGCGTATGACAGGAGTCCAGCGGCGGGCCCAGCTGATCGGCGTCGCCCGTTCGCTTTTCGCCCTCCGCGGGCTCGAAGGCGCGACCATCGAGGACATTGCCGCCGGTGCCGGGGTCTCCAAGCCGGTGGTCTACGAACATTTCGGTTCCAAGGAAGCGCTGTACACCGAGGTGGTGGACACCGAGTTCGACCGGCTGCTCACCGCCATCACGGAAGCCCTCGGAGCCGACGCCGGCCCCCGGGTGCTGCTGGAGCGCGCGGCCTACTCGCTGCTTGACTACATTGAGAACCACACCGACGGATTCCGGATCCTGGTCCGAGATGCTCCCCCGTCACAGCCTGAGGGAACCTTCTCCACCCTGCTTTCCCGCATTGCCGCGGACGTGGAGCACATCCTGTCCAAGGAATTCGGCAGCCGCGGCCTGAGCGCCGAAGTGGGCGGAATGTACGCGCAGATGCTGGTGGGCATGGTGGCCATGACCGGCCAGTGGTGGCTCGATGCCCGCACCCCGGACAAGGCCACGGTGGCAGCGCACCTGGTGAACCTGTCCTGGAACGGCCTGACCGGCCTGCAGAAGGAACCGGCGCTGGGCCACATTGCCGGCGGCGGAATCCCGCTGGTGCTCACCCTCTCCGCCGTCCTGGTGCGCGATTCCGACGGGCGCATCCTGCTGGTCCGCAAGCGCGGGACCAGGAAGTTCATGCAGCCCGGCGGGAAGCTGGAGCCGGGCGAGGATTTCCGCACCGCGGCTGCCCGTGAAGTGAATGAGGAACTGGGCCTGGCAGTCACCGCCGGCGACCTGGCGGACATAGGCCGCTGGTACGGTCCCGCGGCCAACGAGGCCAATACGTACATCGATGCCGGCCTGTTCGCACTCAGCCTTCCGGGCCCCTGCGGCACCGGGAGCACACCGGCACCGGAAGCCGCCGCCGAGATCGAAGAAACTCTCTGGCTGACTCCTGCGGAAGCGTTCGCGCGCAGCGACATTTCACCGCTGCTGCGTGACCATGTGCTGCCGGAGCTGCTGGCCCAGGAAGGCACTGACCTCAGCGTCTCCGGCTGACCCTGCCCCTCCATCGAGATAGCAGAAACTGCCCGTTTCAGCGCTGATACGGGCAGTTTCTGTCATCTCGATGGGGCTACTCGAGGATCTCCGAGGCCTCGAGCCACTGCATCTCCAGCTCCTCCTGCTCGGCGGCTACAGCCTGCAGCTTCGCGTTCAGGTCGGCGAGCACCTCGAAGTCCGGGCTGCCGCCGGCTGTTTCCTTATTCATCTGCTCGTGGATCTTCTCGGACTGGCCGGCAAGTTTGGTCAGCTGCCGCTCAATCCGGGTGAGGTCCTTGCGGGCGCTGCGCTTGTCCGCTTCCGAGTGCGCGGAGCCCGCCACAGCGGTGGCCACGGCGCCCGCGCCTGCGGCATCGGGCCGGGAGGCACCGGCCTGCGCGGCCCGGCTGGCCTGGGAGGAACTTCCGCCGCCGGCGCCGGAGGCCAGTGCGGCTTCGCGCAGTTCAAGATACTGGTCGACGCCGCCGGGCAGGTCCCGCAGCTTGCCGTCGCCGAGCAGCGCCATCTGGGTGTCGGTGACCCGTTCCAGCAGGTACCGGTCGTGCGAGACGACCACCAGGGTTCCGGGCCAGCCGTCCAGCACGTCTTCCACCGCGGCCAGAGTGTCGGTATCCAGGTCGTTGGTCGGTTCGTCGAGCATCAGTACGTTGGGTTCGCCCACCAGCAGGCGCAGCAGCTGCAGCCGCCGCCGCTCGCCGCCGGAGAGTTCACGGACCGGTGTCCACTGCCGCTGGGAGCTGAAGCCCAGCTGCTCTACCAGCTGCCCGGCGGACAGTTCGCGTCCGCCTACGTTGAAGACGCGCTTTTCCTTCTCAATCACCTCGATGACCCGCAGGTCGGCAACCTCGTCCAGTTCGCGGACCTCCTGGGTCAGCACGGCGGTCTGCACGGTCTTGCCGCGCTTCAGCCGGCCCGACGTCGGTTCAACGGTGCCGTTGAGCAGGCGCAGCAGGGTGGTCTTGCCGGCGCCGTTCACGCCCACGATGCCCAGCCGCTGCCCGGGAGCCAGCCGCAGCGTGATGTTCCGGAAGAGCTGGGTGTCCCCCAGTTCCAGGGACACGTTCTCCAGGTCCAGCACGTCCTTGCCCAGCCGCGCCGTCGCCATCTTATTCAGGGACAGCGTGTCCCGGGGCTCGGGCACGTCGGCGATCAGGGTATTGGCGGCCTCGATGCGGAACTTCGGCTTGGAGGTACGTGCGGGGGCGCCGCGGCGCAGCCAGGCCAGTTCCTTCTTGATCAGCTGCTGGCGCTTGCCCTCAACGACTGCGGCCATCCGGTCGCGTTCGGCGCGGGCCAGCACGTAGGCGGCGTACCCGCCGTCAAAGGGCTCGACGACGGCGTCGTGCACTTCCCAGGTCCGGGTGCAGACTTCGTCCAGGAACCAGCGGTCGTGGGTGACCACCAGGAGGGCGCCGTCGGTGGCCCGCCAGCGCTGCTTCAGGTGCCGGGCCAGCCAGGCCACACCTTCGACGTCTAGGTGGTTGGTGGGCTCGTCGAGCATAATGACGTCGTCGTCGCCCATCAGCAGCTTCGCGAGGGCCACGCGGCGGCGCTGGCCGCCGGAGAGGGAGGAGACCTGGGCGTTCCAGTCGACTTCCTGCACCAGGCCGCTCATCACGTCGCGGATCTTCGGGTCCGAGGCCCACTCGTAGTCCGCGGCGTCACCAACGATTGCCTGGCCCACGGTGAGGTCGCCGTCGAGCACGTCCGACTGGTCCAGGTATCCCACCGTGACGTCGCGGCGGCGGGTGACCCGGCCGCTGTCCGCGCTCTGCCGTTCAGCGAGCAGCCGCATCAGCGTGGACTTGCCGTCGCCGTTGCGGCCCACCATGCCGATCCGGTCCCCCTCGTCCAGCCCAAGGGAGACGGCGTCGAGGATGGTGCGGGTGCCAAAGGCGATGCTGAGGTTCTCAGCGCCAAGCAGGTGTGCCAATCGGAACTACTTTCGTCGGTTGTTCAGGTTTTGCTGGCCGTGGGCTGCGCCCCGGCGACGGGGCCGTGGACGGCCAGTGCGTTGTGTCCCTCTGACCGCAGCGCCGCTTCGAGCCGTGCTGCGGAGCCGGCGTCGGCGGCAAGGAAGGCCAGGGTGGGTCCGGAGCCGGACACGATCCCGGCCAGGGCGCCCAGGGCGCGTCCGCGCTGCAGGACCTGCTCCAGTTCCGGTGCCAGGGACAGGGCTGCGGGCTGCAGGTCGTTAGTGATAACGCCGGCCAGCGCGGCGGCGTTCCCGGTGCGCAGTGCCTCGAGGACGCGCGGGTCGGCGGCGTCTGGTTCAGGCGCCGCCGCAGCACCGACGGCCTCCGCTTCGGCCCGCAGGGCATCCAGGCGGCCGTAGACAGCGGGGGTGGACAGGCCGGAACCGGAGGAGGCCACCAGGACCCAGTGCAGCGGAGTCTCCGCGGGAACTTCGGTGAGCAGGTCACCCACGCCAAGCCCGACGGCGGCGCCGCCTGCCAGGGCGAACGGCACGTCCGCGCCGAGGCCGGCAGCCAGTGCCCGGAGTTCGGCTGCGTCCAGCCCGGTTCCCCACAGCAGGTTGCAGGCCAGCAGTGCGGCTGCGGCGTCAGCGGATCCGCCGCCCATCCCTCCGGCTACGGGGACGCGCTTGGTGATGGTCAGTTCCACGGCCGGGTCGGCAATGCCGGCGTGCGCGGCCAGGGCCGCCGCGGCGCGGGCCACCAGGTTGTCCGGGCCCAGGGGGATGCCGTCCACCGGAATCTGCAGCGGACCGCCGCCTTCAACGCACACGGTGATGCCGGGGCGCGGGGCAGCCGCGGCCGTCACGTCTTCGCGCAGGTCCAGGGCCAGGTAGACACTGGCCACGGCGTGGTAGCCGTCGGGCCGCAGCGGACCCACCTGGAGGGAGACGTTGATCTTCCCCGGCGCGCTGACGGTTACGGAAGCCGGGCGGGTTCCGGAGGTGTTCACGATGCGGCTTTCGCCTCTGCGATCCGGGTGTAGGCGTCAATGTCCAGCACCTCACCGCGGGCACTGGGGTCCACTCCGGCGGCGCGGAGGGCAGTTTCGGCTGCGGCGGGGCTGCCCGCCCAGCCGGCGAGGGCTGCGCGCAGGGTCTTGCGGCGCTGCGCGAAGGCAGCATCGATGACGGCGAAGACTTCCTCACGGGTGGCAGTGGTGGCGGGCGGCTCGTGCCGTTCGAAGCCAACCAGGCCGGAGGCAATCTTGGGCGCCGGCCAGAAGACGTTCATGCCAATCACGCCTGCCTTGCGCATGGTGCCGTACCAGGCTGCCTTCACGGAGGGGACGCCGTAGGTCTTGGACCCGGGCCGGGCGGCCAGCCGGTCCGCCACCTCGTCCTGGACCATGACCAGGCCGTGGCGAAGGCTGGGGAAGGTCTCCAGCAGGTGCAGGACCACTGGCACCGCAACGTTGTAGGGCAGGTTCGCCACCAGCGCGGTGGGTTCCGCCGGCAGCTCGGTGACGCGCATGGCGTCGGCCAGGACTACGTGCAGGTTCTCCGCCTGTTCCGGGCGCCAGGTCTGCACAGTCTGCGGCAGGCGTGCGGCCAGCACCGGATCGATCTCCACCGCCACCACTTCGCGGGCAGCGTCCAGCAGGCCGAGGGTCAGGGAGCCGAGTCCGGGGCCCACCTCCAGGACGGTCTCCTCGGGGTCTACGGAGGCGGCCGCGACGATCCGCCGGATCGTGTTTCCGTCAATGACGAAGTTCTGGCCGAGGGTCTTGGTGGGACGCACGCCCAGTTCCTCCGCGAGCGCCCGGATATCGGAGGCGCCAAGCAGGGGTTTGGGCCGCGGAACGGGCGCGGAAACAGATTCAGTCACTGCCTCATACTAGCGCCCGGGCCGCCCTGTTCCTGAGTCCGGGTGCAAAGGTGCTAGTCAGGCCAGTCCCCCACCGGGCACGCGGATACCGGCGGAAACGATGGCTGGAAAAGACTCATGGGATTCCCTCCGCGCTTTAGCTCTTGCTCTGCCGCTGCCGCGGCCCGGACTGTAGCGTCCTTCACCGCGGCAGATCCAAGTCTGGGGCACCGGAAGAACGGCGGTAACGGTGATGGGTGAAACCTTTGGGAAAAAACTCCGAACAGCCCGGCAGGAGAGCTTCCTTAGCCGCAGGGACCTGGGGCACCCTGCGCTGCGTGAACGGGAGATTTCCCTGCTGGAAACCGGACGGCGGGAACCCGGACGCGATGTGATCGGATACCTGGCCGCGCGGCTGGCAGCGGCGCCCGGCGGCCCGCCCCGGGCGGACGGTGAAGACGGCGCTGTTTTCCTCAGCCTGGCTGCGGCCCAGGCCTGGGATGAAAGGAACTACTTTGCCTGCCTTGAAACCGCCGTGGCAGCCGCTGCGGCAGCACGCGCCGAAAACGACGCCCGGGGATGGTGGGAGCTCTCCCTGCTGGCCGGCAGCGCACGGCTGCGGCTGGGCCACTACCCATTCTGCATCCGGCAGGCTTCCGCGCTGGCCCGGCACCCGCTGGCACAAAGCCGGCCGGAGTTGCGTTCGCGTGCCCAGGAACTGCTCGCCCGGGCCTGTCAGGGAGCCGGCAGGCTGCCCGACGCCGTCCGCCACGGCCGGGAAGCTGTGGCATCAGCGCAGGAGGGTGCGGCTGGTCCCGAGGTGAGCCTGGCGGCCTATCTGTGCCTGGCGGCCGCCTTGACGGAGAGCGGCGGGCTCTCCGAGGCGTGGGAGTACTGCCAGGTGTTCCTCCTGCCGCTGGCGGAGTCCGTGCCGGATACCCGGCTGGCAGGCAAGGGATTCTGGACTGCCGGGAACGTCGCGTTCAGGCGCGGCGACGCCGGGTCCGGGGTACGTCTGCACCAGCGCGCCGCGGAACTGCTCAGTCCCCGGCTGGATGTAGGGCTTTGGGCCTCGTTCAACAAGGCATCGGCGAGCATGCGCCTGGCCTCCGGCCTGCACGATGAGCAGACGCTGGCCTGTATCCGGCAGGCAGAGGCGGCGCTCGCCGTCGTGGGCGCTTCCCCCAGCGATGCCCTGGACCTGCTGCATGCCCGCGGCCGCTGGCAGCACCTGAGCGGGAACCACGCAGAAGCCGTAGACCTGCTCTCCGAAGCCTGGGACGGGCGCAGTTACCTTTCCCCGCAGACGGCGGCGGAGGTGGCGCTGCTGCTGGGGCTGAGTCTGGCCTCGCTGGGCCGGACCGGGGCCGCTGCTGACCGGCTTCGGGAAAGTGAGTCGCTGTTCCGCCGGGCCGGGGCGGCAGACAGGTCCGGTCATGTCCGGACGCTGTCCGCCCACCTGGGCCGGGGAACTGATTGGTGAAAGCGAAAAAGCCGGCCACGGGGGCCGGCTTTTTCTGCTGTGGATACTGGTGCTAGAGCAGCCCGAGCTTGCTGGCGCAGGAGGGCCAGTGGCCCCAGCCGCCGTTGGCACGCAGGTTCTCAGCCACTGCGATCTGCTGTTCGGGGGTGGCTTCGCTGGCTACCGGCGCATAGGCGCCGCCGCCTGCACCGAGCCAGCTCTGCGTGCTGAACTGCAGCCCGCCGTAGTAGCCGTTGCCGGTATTGATGTGCCAGTTTCCGCCGGATTCACACTGGGCCAGGGCTGCCCAGGCGCCGCCGGCAGGGGCAGTGCCTCCCGCGGCTGCGGGAGCTGCGGGAGCGGGAGCGGCGGGACGCTTCTTGGTCCCGACGGCGACCGTCTCGGTTACCGGAGCACGGGTGACGTCTTCGCGGGCCAGGACACGGCTGACTTCACGCCCGTCCACAACCACGGTGTCAAAGACGAGCGTGCGCTCACCGGCGGTACCGGGTTCGGTTACCTTCTTCTCGCCTTCGAAGAGCTCGGCGTCCTCCACGGTGCGGGTTTCAAACGGAACCGGCTCGGTGACGGTGTCCTGTGTTCCGGAGACCACGCGGGTGACCTTCAGCGTCATGCCGTCTGCAACGCCTGCACGGGCGGGTACGGAGAGCCGGTCAGAGGCACCGACCGTAACGCCGGCTTCCTCCAGCAGCTCTCCCACGGTTGCCGCGGTGGTCTGGAGTTCGCTGGTCTTGCCGTCCGCAAGCAGCGTGACGGTCTTGGGAGTGGAGATCGAGAGTCCCTGCAGGGAACGCAGGGAGGTGTCCAGCGACGCGGACACGGAAGACTTGGCGGAAACCCGCAGTTCGGAGATCAGGTCGGCCACCGTGGAGCCGGTGGTCTGGACGGTGTGGCCGGTGCCGTCCACGTTTACGTTCACGGTCTTCGCCGTGGTCACTTCGATGGTGGTGCCGTCCTGCACTTCGGTAGCCGGAGCGGGAACCACACGGTCTGCTGCTGCAAGCTGGATGTCGGCTTTTTCCAGGACATCCTCAACGGTGCCGCCGAAGGTCATGATGTCGCTGGTTTCCCCGTCCACGCTGAGGACGACGGACTTGTTGGTGCCGACGAAGGCCACGAGCCCCAGGATGAGTGCCACCATCACAGCGGCCTGGCCGCCGAGCTTCAGCCCGCGCCTCACGATTGCAGTTGCCACGGAATTCCAAACTTTTCGAGCTTCCGGGCACGGGGACTGGGCACACGCCGGGCAGGGCTCCGGGTCTCACGGAGTGCCGGCGCGTGCAGGCAGGGACCATCGCCGTCGTGGTAATCCAGACTGCCGGGGGCAGGGCATGGTTCGCTAAGGCGGTAGTTATCAGTCCGGAAGCCTTCCCCGACCCCGGCTAATAGGTCCCTACCGTAACCGAACCGTGACCATCGGGCAAACTGCGGTTTCGGCCAATGGGTATTGACACCTAGTCCCAGGACCCGTACACGGCAGTGGTGTTCGCGGCAATCGAGGTGCACAGATCCGCCAGGTCCGTGCCGCGGATTTCGGCCATGGCCCGCACCGTGTAGGGGATCATGTAGCTGGCGTTGTTCCGTCCGCGGTAAGGGTGCGGGGTCAGGAACGGAGCGTCGGTTTCCACCAGCACCAGTGACGGATCCGCTATCGAGAGGGCGTCCCGGATCCCCTGGGCGTTGCGGAAAGTCACGGTGCCGGCGAAGGACATGTACCACCCGTGCTCATTGCAGATCCGGGCCAGTTCAGCGTCGCCGGAGAAGCAGTGGAACACCACGGCCGGCGGCAGCTGCTCCTCCTTCAGGATCCGGACCACGTCATCGTGCGCGTCACGGTCATGGATCTGCACTGCTATGCCGGCGCGGCGGGCAATGCCGATGTGCCGGCGGAAGGAGTACTGCTGTGCATCCACCCCGTCCGGGCCCGTCCGGTAATAATCCAGTCCGGTCTCCCCCACAGCCCGCACCCGCGGGCGGGCGGCGAGCGCCTCGATTTCTTCCAGCGCGTCCTCCAGGGTTCCGGCGGCGGCCAGTTCGGGGGCATCGTTGGGATGGATGGCGACGGCGGCCAGCAGCCGCGGCTCTTCCTCTGCCAGCCGGACGGCTTCCCGGGAGGACTCCAGGTCGGTTCCCACCTGGACGGCGCCCTGCACCCCGGCGGCAGCGGCGGCGTCGAGCGCTGCGGAGGCGCTGCGGGCACCGGGTACTCCGAAATCGAGGTGGGTGTGGTTGTCCATCACAGGTGCGGGCAGCGGATCCGGTGCCGGGGCGAAGGCCTTTTCCGGGCTCCGGCCCTCTTCCCGCTGGCTGTGGCTCCGGGCGAGGTAGGTCTGCGGTATTTCACCCGGAACGTAAGCGCCGTCGATAGTCATGTCTTTAAGCCTAAGTGAGCTTGTACCCTGTACGTACTATGTGCCCCGGCGGCTGCCGGGAACCGCTGCGCCGGGCCCCGGGCCCTGCCGTGCCGGGCGGGCAGCTGAAGGGGCACTCAACCGCCAGCCGGAGCTGTGCTTTCTCCGGGTGACTGCGCAGAGGCTTGGAAGGTATCCATGGACGCTCGCAACACATCCGCTGCCACCGCCGGATTCGATGCACCGGGATCCGGTGCGCCGTTCGCCGGCAGGGCGGCAGATGAGGCCGATTCCTTCCTGGCGGCCAGCACCCGCATCCTGGACGCCATCAACACCGTCATCGACGGCAAGGATGAAGCCGCCCGGCTGGTGCTGACGGTGCTGCTGGCGGAAGGCCATGTGCTGCTGGAGGACGTGCCCGGCGTCGGCAAGACCATGCTCGCCAAGACCCTGGCCCGGGCCGTTGACTGCTCGGTGACCCGAATCCAGTTCACCCCGGATCTGCTCCCCTCGGATGTCACAGGCGTGTCGATCTACAACCAGGATGCCCACCGCTTCGAATTCCGGCAGGGTCCAGTCTTCGCCAACATCGTGATCGGCGATGAGATCAACCGCGCCTCGGCCAAAACGCAGTCCGCCCTGCTGGAGTGCATGGAGGAGCGCCAGGTCACGGTCGACGGCGGCACCTACCGGCTGGCCGAACCCTTTATGGTGGTGGCCACCCAGAACCCCCTGGAGATGGAAGGCACCTACGCCCTTCCCGAAGCACAGCGGGACCGGTTTATGGCCCGCATCTCCCTGGGCTACCCGGACACCGCCTCGGAGATCGAGATGCTGGAAACCCACCAGTCCGTCTCTCCCCTGGACTCAATTGTTCCGGTGGTTTCGGTACGGGACATCGCTGCGATGACCGCCCGCGTGCGGGATGTCTACGTTTCCGCTGCGGTCAAGGAGTACACGGTGGCCATTGGAGCCGCTACCCGGGAGCACCCGTTCATCCGCCTCGGCGCCAGCCCGCGCGCCCTGCTGCAGCTGCTCCGCGCTTCCAAGGCCCGTGCCGCGCTGGAAGGCCGGGACTTTGTCCTGCCCGACGACGTCGCCCGGCTGGCCGGGTCGGTGCTGCCCCACCGGCTGATCCTGGAGCGCAAGGCGCTCAGCGCCGGCGACACCCCGGCCTCGCTGCTGGACGCGATCCTGTCCAAGGTTCCCGTTCCGCGTCCGCCGGGAGCCCGTCCCGGAATGGTCCGGCCGTAGCCGATGAGTAAGCCCGCACATCAGCTGCCGAGCGTGCTCACCGGCCGCGGCTGGGGTCTGGCAGGCACCGGGGTTGCTGCCCTGCTGGGTGCCCAGATCCTGGGGCGGCGTGACCTTTTGCTGCTTGGGGTGTTCCTGATCCTGCTGCCGCTGGCTGCCGCCCTGGCGCTGCGGCTGCTGAAGCCGCAGTTCCAGGTTGAGCGCACCTTCGCGCCTGCCACGGCGGAGTCCGGAACGCCGGTGAGCATTTCCCTGGCGGTCCGCCCGGTGAAGCCCTTTGGCGGCACCGCCCGCATGAGGGAGGAGCTGCCGGGCCGTTTCGGTGCCAGCCCGGAGTTCCGTTTCCCGGCAGCCCGGACCGACCGCAGTTCGGCCAGCCGCTACGAGTACCGCCTGCGGTCCACCCGCCGCGGCCTCTACCGCATTGGACCGGTCAGTGCCGGCTTCCTGGACCCGTTTGGCCTTGCGGTGGCGCAGCACACCATCGGGTCCCCCGATGAACTGATTGTGAAACCCGTCCCGGCGGAACTGCCCGCCGTGGTCCTGGACGGCCTGCGCGGCAGCGACGGCTCGGTCGCTACCCGGGTCCAGGGCGTACCCAGCCAGGACGATGTGACCACCCGGGAATACCGGCCCGGGGATCCGATGCGCCGGGTCCACTGGTCCGCCACGGCGCGGCACGGCGAACTGATGGTGCGGCAGGAGGAAACAGTGGCGACTCCGCGCGCCACGCTGGTCCTGGACCAGCGTGAGTCCAGTTACGACCAGGGATTCCTCTCCCCGTTCTGGGCCGACACCGCCGACGACGCAGCTCCGCCCAGTTCCGAGACCTTCGAATGGGCCGTCTCCGCCGTAATGTCAGTGGGGGCTGACCTGCTGGAACGCGGCTTCGCGGTGCGGATCCTGGATGCGCTGGCCCGCCCGGGGCTGCAGCGCTCACCGTCGGCAGCTGTTCCCGACGCAGAGGTCTTCAGCGGCGCCGCGGCCGTGGGCGATCTGGGTGAGGGCCTGGCAGCCCTCGGACTGGAACAGGCTGCTGCTGCGTCCACGGCCGCAGCCGTCACGCTCCGGCCGGGTTCCCGGCGCCCGGGCAGAACATCCCCGCCCGAGGGCGCCCACCAGTTTCCCGACCGGGGCCCCGGAGCGGCTCCGGCGGACCGCGGACCCTTCGGTGATGCCCTGCTCGAAGCACTGCTGGATGGCCGGCACCGCGGCCCGCTCGTGGTCATCACCGGCGCCCTGAGCAATGAGGATGCCCGCCGGCTGGCCCCTGCGGCTGACACCGCGCCGACTGCGGTGGCCCTGCTGGTCACCGAGCGTCCGGCGGCAGCAGAAGCCCAGCTGGCGCTGCTGCGCTCCGCCGGCTGGACGGCCCTCGCCCTGGATCCTGCCCAGTCAGTCGCCGCTGCCTGGTCCGGTGCCGCCGCGCACGCCGCGGTCCTCTCGCAGCCGGGGCACCGGCCATGACGGCTACGCTCGCCCCGCCGGGGCCGACGCGGACCGGGCCCTCCGCACCGAGGACACGTCACACCGGGAACGCCCAGTGGGCCGGCGGCGCGGTAACCGCCATAGCAGTTCTGCTGTGTTGCCTGAGCGTGCACGGCGTCCTGGAGGGTTCTGCCTGGCTGTGGCCGCTGGGCATGGCCGTAGCCGCCGTAGTTGCCGGAACGGCGCTGGCACGCTGGTTCCGGTTCCCGACGGCGCTGGTGCCGGTTGCGGGGATGGCTGCCCTGGTCCTGGTCCTGACCCTCATGTTTTCCGCTGATGCTGCGTTCCTGGGCATCTTCCCCACTGCCGCCACACTGGAACGCGCCGGGACGCTGCTGGCCGGGGCCCAGACCACGGTCATCACCCAGGTCATCCCCGTGATCCCGGACGCAGGCGTAGTGTTCGTCGCCTGCCTGGCCGTAGGCCTCGTCACCGTCCTGGTGGACACCCTGGCTGTCACCCTGCGGATGCCTGCCGCGAGCGGGTTTGGCTTGTTCACAGTGCTGCTGGTGCCGGCCATCATCAAGCCGCAGAGTGTGGGAGTTGCCGGGTTCGCCGCCGCCGCTGCCGGGTACCTGCTCATCCTGGCGGCGGGAACGTGGCAGGAGCGCAGGGACCGTGCAGTCCAGGGCGCGGGGGCGCCGGCTTCCCGGCCCTCGGGCCCCCAGGCCGCGGGTGCTGCCGGGATCGGTGCGGGCGCGCTGGTGGCGGCGCTGCTGGTTTCCCTCGCGATTCCCGGGTTCAACGCCGGGGCCTTCCCCCAGGGCGCCAGGTTCAATTTCCTGACCGGCACCACCGGCCTGAACCCGGTGGTGACCCTGGGGAACGACCTGCGCCAGCCCACGGCAACCGGACGGATCACCTATGCAACGGATTCGACCCGGCCGCTGTATCTTCGCTCGACGACCCTGGAGGATTTCTCCGGAACCCGCTGGGCGCCGGACACCCGGGAGAACGACCGCCAGTCCGGGGTTGAGGAGATGGCAGCGGCCCCCGCCCCGGATCCGGGAATCCCCACGGACACGGTTCGGACCGTGATCGGCTCGCCCAGCTACGCCAGCCCGTGGCTGCTGGCACCCTACGCGCCGTCTGCCGTATCCGGTCTTGAGGGTTCCTGGACCTGGGATCCGGCCACCATGACCATCCTGTCCGGCACCGGCAGCTCAGAACCGCGTTCCGGCTACGAGGTGGTCAGCGAAGCTCCCATCATTACCGGTGAAGCCCTCTCCGGCATCCCTCCGGCTCCCGCAGACGCCGTGGATCCCATGTTCACGGACCTGCCCGGGAACCTCCCCCAGATCATCCGTGACACTGCCAGGGAAGCCGTGGCAGATGCCCGGGGACCGTATGCCCAGGCACTGGCGCTGCAGTCCTACCTGCGCGGTCCGGATTTCGACTATTCTCTCGAGGCGCCGGTGGAAGGCGGTTATGACGGCAACGGCATAGACGTACTGGCCCGCTTCCTGGAACAGCGCTCGGGGTACTGCATTCATTTTGCCTCCGCGATGGCCGTAATGGCCCGTGAGGTGGGAATCCCCAGCCGCATGGGACTGGGCTATGCGCCGGGGCGGGCAACCGGCACCACCATTCCGGGGCCGGACGGCACGGAACTGGATGAATACGCGGTGGACGCCCGGGACGCGCACGCCTGGCCTGAGCTCTACTTCGAAGGGGCGGGCTGGGTGCGCTTCGAGCCCACGCCTTCCCGCGGCGTCGTACCCGCCTACTCCGTGGAACGGCAGCAGAACGCCGCCTCCGCAGCACAGGCCGACGCCGATCCGCGCGAACTGCAGAATCCGGTGCCGCCGGCGCTTCCCACCACTGAGTCCGAAGCCGAGGCGGAGAGCCAGCCCCTGGCCCCGGAGGAAACCGCCGGAGCACCGTGGGCCGGCGTCGGCATCGGCCTTCTGGTGGCCGCCGCCGCTGTGCTGACGCCGTGGGCGCTGCGCCGGCGGCGGAGCGGCGTGCGCCGGCAGGAGCACGCCGAGACCGGCAGCGCCGCTCCGGCCTGGGCCGAGGCGACGGACCTGGCACAGGACTTTGGCTACCGGGCACGGACTGCGGACAGCCCGCGCTCCTATGCTGACCGCCTGGCCGTGCAGGCGGAGCTGCCGCAGCACGCCGCCAACGCGCTGGCACGGCTGCGCACAGCCTATGAGGCGGAGGCGTACGCGAATCCCGCCTCCGGGCCGCGTACCGGCAGGTCCCGGGCAGACTGGCAGGACGTGGACGTCCTGCGCAGTGCGCTGCGTGCCTCTGCGGCTGCACCCGTCCGGCTGCGCGCCAAGTTCATTCCGGCGTCGTTCTTCCCCGCCCCGCGGGCAGGGCAGGCCCAGGCGCGCCCGCCGTCTTCGGTACCCGGGTCCTGACGCAGCAGGTCCCGCTCCGGGAGACTGATCTCCCGGAGCG
>NZ_JAXIOM010000011.1:0-73000 GCF_049311025.1 Arthrobacter sp. 3Tela_A | reverse complement strand
TCGATGGCCTCCTGGGTGGGGAGCGGTGTGCTGCCTGCTTCTCGCAACGACCCTAAGGTTCTTCTACGAATCTGTGATGGACAGCACGTGAACACAACGAATACTCACACGCAGACTGAAATCCAGTCAACAATTCGTAAAGAAAGAAAAAATCTTTAACGTATCCGTAACCGCTGGACCTAGAGCTCGCGGGGGCGGAAAAGCCGTTCCGCCAGGAGCACCGCGCGGCGTTCCAGGGTCTGCGGATCGGCCGGAACCAGCGTGGATGCAATCTCGTATTCGTAGCCGTCAAAGAAAGCGAGGAAGACCGCCACCAGGTCATCCACCGCCTCCGGATCCTCGATGTCCAGGCTGCCGTCGGCAGCTCCGCGGTGCAGGGCGGCCCGCACCTTCGCGTCCCATAGGAAGTACACGCTGTCCAGCCGTTCGCGGAGCTCCGGATGGCGGCGGACCAGGCTGGACATTTCCAGCCAGAGCAGGCCGCGGCCCTGCAGATCCGGCATTCCGCAGACCACGCTGATCATCCCCCGGAGCTGTTCCCACGGGGTGAGCTGCCCCTCCTCAAGGGAGGTGAAATGCTCCATCAGCTGGCCGCTGGCGTAGGCCAGGGCTTCACCGAGCAGCTGCTCCCGGGTGCCGAAATAGTGCTGGATGACGCCGATGGAAGCGCCCGAGGCTTCGCTGACGTCACGCAGCCGGGTGGCCTCATAGCCGTGCCTGGAAATGCACTCCAGGGTGGCCGTCAGGATGCGCCGTTTCTTCTCGTCCTTATTGCGCGCCACTGCCCGCCCTCTCCCGGTTCTTCCGCCGATTCCTGCATTCGACTGTACGGCCCCGGGGGTCCGACTGCTTGCGGCGCGGTTGGTTCCAACACTAAAACTAATACCTAAATATTACTTTGATTCCGGGAGCGCCATGCAGCCAGAGACCATCACGTACATCAACGGCCGGGTCCGGACCATGGATCCGGAGCGGCCGCAGGCCTCCGGGTTCCGGGTGTCGGGCGGCCGCATCTCCGCCGTTGCGGCGGACGAGGCTGAGGCCCGCGAGCTGCGGACCGGCGCCGGCGCCGTCGTCGACCTGCAGGGCGCCACCGTCATCCCGGGCCTGATCGACGCGCATACCCATGTGGAGGCGGCGGCGCTGGCGGACTATTACTGGCTCGATACCCGCGAGGATCCGCTGGAAGCGCTGCTGACGAAGGTGGAGGCGGAGGCTGCGAAGGCAGCCACCGGCTGGATCGTGGTGCAGGCCACCCCGCGGCAGGAAGCTCCCACCCTCGCGCAGCTGGACGCCGCGGCACCGGGCCGGCCGGTGGTGGTGCGCGTGACGGCGCACCTGCAGATCCTCAACAGCCAGGCCCTGCAGGCCTCGGGGCTGGCGGAGAACTACACCACGCCGCCGGGCGTGCGCGTGGTCCGAGACGAACACGGCCGGGCCACCGGACCCGTGGAGGAGGGCTACCATCTGCTGCCCGTACCGTGGCCGGATGCGGAGAGCACCGCGGACTTCCTGGAACGTGAGATCCGTGAGCGGTTCCTGCCGTTCGGCGTCACCAGCATTTACGAGATTCCCTACAGCTCCCAGGGCATGCGAGGCTTCCAGCTGCTGCAGTCCCAGGGCCGGCTGCTGCCGCGGATTTCGCTGAACCCCACGGTGGCTCCAGGCCTGCAGCCCCTGGTCGACAGCGTGGATGCGTGGCAGCGCTTTGGCCTGATGAGCGGCTTTGGCAATGACCGGCTCTGGCTGGGCGGGGTGAAGTTTTTCCTGGACGGGGACGGCTCCGCGGCCTACAAGGTCACCCGGGACCTGGATCATCCGCGGATGTGGGGCGTGCCGACGCACAACTTCCCGGAGCTCGCCGACGCCCTGACCCTCGCCCTGCGCCACGGGGTCCAGCCGTGGATCCATGCCCTGGGTGTGCATGCCCAGTACCTTGCCATCGACGCCGTGGAGGAAGCTGTACGGCGGGTGCCCGGCAGCAGCGTCCGGCCGCGGATCGAGCACGTGTTCTGCCATTGGAGCGACCAGCAGCTGTTCGAGCGGTTCGAGGACTCCGGCATCCTCGCGGTGCCGACGGCGGCCTTCCTCAAGTTCCATTCCGAGGACTTCGAACACACGTACCGTCCCGCCAGCGCCTTCCCTTACCGCACGCTCATTGAGCGCGGTCACCGTCCGCCGGGCAACTCGGACACCGCCGGCACGCAGCCCCGGGCGGCCAACCCGTGGTGGGGCATTGCGGCCATGGTGCACCGCATCAACAACGCCGGAGAGCGGGTGGAACCGATGAGCGAGGCCGTCACCGTGGCGGACGGCGTGCGCACCTACACTGAGTTCTCCGCCTACGCCGGGCGGATGGAGACCCGGCTCGGCTCCCTCACACCGGGCAAGTATGCGGACTTTGCCGTGCTGAACCAGGACCCGTTCGGCGGGGAGCTGGAGGTCATTGAGTCCACCCGCTCGGTGGCGTCCTTCGTGGCCGGGGAACAGATCTGGGGCGAAGAACTGTCCTGACAGCAGAAAGCGGGGGAGGTTCGGATACCTCCCCCGCTCCGGTTTCCTCGGTTCAGCTGTACATGACGTAGACCTTGGACAGCGCCTCGGTCACGTTCCAGGTGCCGGTCCAGCCCTTGGGGAAGATTGCCAGGTCGCCCGGCCCGACTTCCTTGGGCTCTTCGCCGTCGCGCTGGACAGTCATGCGGCCGCCGAGGACGTAGATGACTTCGCCGCCGTCGGAGAAGTTCCACTGGGACAGGCCAACGGCGGTTTCCCATGTGCCCGCGTGGATCGTTTCCTCTTCGGTGGAGAACAGGTTGTAGGTCTTGGTCTCGATGTCCGCGCCCAGCGGGTCGGCCAGCGGCAGGGCGAGCGGCTCCACTGTCTTCTCGGACTCTTCAACCTGGGCGATGTTGCGGACGATTGCCATGCGGGCTCCTCGGGTAGTCTCCTAAAACCAATATTTCAATATTGGTTTTAGTTACGGTACTGACGCGTTGCACCGCCGCCAACTTCATTACGTACCGTGCACCCTTGACGCAGCTCCGGCGCGGGATAACGATTTACGGACCAAGGGGACCTGCCAAATCGCCGGGAGCAGCGGCGTCGTGCGTCCCCGCCCGGCCCCCGAACTCCCGTCCGGGGGCCATAGCCCGAAATCGAGACGCCGGCGCCGGGTTCACGGTGCGGAAGGTTGCCCGTGGAACAGCCTGCAGACCAGCCCCAGCGCGTACAGGGCCGCCAGTACGACGGCAGGATCGCCCTGGTCACCGGTGCGTCCCGCGGCATCGGCCGGCGTGTGGCCGAACGCCTTGCCGCGCAGGGCGCGCAGGTGGTGGTCGGCTACCGGAAGAACGCGGACCTGGCCAAGGAAACCGTGGCAGAGCTGCAGCGGCTGGGCGGCGGCGGCCTGGCGGTGCAGGCTGACATCGAGGACCCCGAGGACATCCTCCGGCTGTTTGACGCTGCCGCCGCGGAATACGGGCGGCTGGATTTCTTTGTGAACAACGCCGCTGCAGCGGCCTTCAAGAAGGTGGTGGACCTCAAGCCCCACCACCTGGACCGCGCCTACGCGGTGAACGTGCGGCCGTTCGTGCTCGGCGCACAGGAAGCAGTCAAGCTGATGGACGACGGCGGCAGGATCGTGGCGCTGACCAGCTACGGCAGCGTGCGGGCCTTCCCCACCTACGCGGCGCTGGGCTCCTACAAAGCAGCAGTGGAGTCCTTTGTCCGGTTTATGGCCGTGGAGTTCGCCGGCTACGGGATCAACGTCAACGCCGTGAACGGCGGGCTCATCGACTCCGATTCGCTCGAGTACTTCTACACGATGGAGGGCATGGCGCCGATGGACAGTGTGATTTCCCGGATCCCCAAGCGCCGTCCCGGAACTGTGGATGAAATGGCTGCCACCGTGGACTTCCTGCTCTCCCCGGGCGCGGAGTACATCACCGGACAGTCCCTGGCCGTCGACGGCGGGCTCTCAGTGATTGCCCCGCCGTTCTTCAGCGACACCACACCCCCGGTAGCGCTTCCCGAGCGTCCACGGCGGCCGCGAACGGAAGACTGACGAAAGGACAGGACCCCATGCCATACGACGCAGGGCGGTTCAAGGACTACTTCGAATCCCAGATGACCTACGGCGCCGGGTTCCGGCGCAACGTCACCCGCTACGGCAGTGCCGTCGCCATGATCGATCCGCCCACCGGACGCCAGTGGACCTACGCCCAGCTGGGCGCCGACGTCGACCGCTCCGCGGCGCTGCTGGCCGAACGCGGTGTGGGCGCCGGGGACCGGGTGATGTACCAGCTCTTCAACGGCGTCGAGTTTGCCCTGCTCTATTTGGCCACCCACCGGCTGGGCGCAATCAGCGTGCCGATCAACTACCGGCTCGCGCCGGGGGAAACCGCCCATATCCTGCGGGACAGCGAGCCGTCCGTGTTTATTGTCGACGCCGAGTGCGCGGCCTCCGCGGCGCAGGCGCTTGAGCTTGCCGGCGCCTCACCGCACGTCTTGGTGGTGGGGGAGGCCGACCTGCCGCAGGGCTGGGAAAACTTCGACGCCGCGCTGCAGGGGGCGTCAGGGGAGGTCCCGGACCTGCCTGCGAACTACTCCGGTTACGACGAGTCCACCAGGCTCTACACTTCCGGGACAACCGGCATGCCCAAGGGAGTGTCCCTGCCGTCGCTGGCGGAACTGATGAGCGCGCACGACGTGATCATGCACTTCCCGCTCAGCCCGCAGGACCGGACCCTCAACATGACCCCCTGGTTCCACCGCGGCGGCCTGCACTCGGGCGGTCCGAATCCGTCCTTCTACATCGGTGCAGGAGTAGTGCCGCTGCGCAGCTTCAATCCCTCCACAGTGCTCGACTGGGTGGGGGAGTACGGTCTGACGTTCCTGATCGGTGCGCCCACCACGCTGGAGATGATCGCCGCGGAGCAGGAGAAACAACCGCGGGACATCTCCACGCTCAAGGGCATCGTGACCATGGGCGCGCCGCTGGACCGCGCGGCGGCGCTGCGGTACCAGGAGCTGCTGACCCCGCGGATCTTCAACGGGTACGGCACCACCGAAGCCTTCTGGAACACGTTCCTGCGCCCGGAGGATTTGCCCGCCCGGGCCGGCACCGCGGGGCGGTCCTGCACGGATGACGACGTCGCCGTCGTCAAGGTCTTCCCGGACCGGCGCGGACGGCCGGATGAGCTGGCTGCTCAGGACGGTACGGAGGCCGGGGAAGTGATCATGCGCTCGCCGAAGGCCGGGTACAGCTACGTGAATCTGCCGGGTGTGGAGGAGGAGAAGTTCTTCGAGGGCTGGCTGTATCCCGGGGACATGGCCACCTGGGACGAAGACGGCTTTGTGACCATCCTGGGCCGCAAGGACGACATGATCATTTCCGGCGGCGAGAACATCCACCCCGTGCAGGTCGAGGGCGTGCTCGCGGAACATCCCGAGGTGCTGGATTCAGTGGTGGTGGGCGTGCCGGATCCGCAGTGGGGCCAGCGGGTGGTGGCCTATGTGGTGCCGCGCGGCGAGGATGCGACGGCGGATGCGCTGGAGGAATTCTGCCTGGCCCATCCCGGGCTGGCCGACTATAAACGCCCGCGCGCCTACCGGTTCGTGGACTCGGTGCCGCTGACGGCCACGGGGAAGAAGATGCACTTCAAGCTGGCCGAGACAGCTGTGGAGGATCTGGGCGCGGGGCGGCTGATTGCTCCCGGCGCTGCGGTGGCGAGGGAGTGAGGAGCGGCATGGATGCGCAGCGGCGGGTGGTCATCACCGGGATGGGGGCGCAGACTCCGCTCGGCGGGTCCTGGCCGCTGACCTGGGAAGCGCTCAAGGAAGGCAAGTCCGGCGTGGACCGGATCACCGCCTTCGACGCTTCCGAGTTCCCCACCCGGATCGCGGCGGAGGTGAAGGGTTTCGATCCCGCGGCCTGGCTGCCGGTGAAACGGATCAACAGGTCTTCGCGGGCGTCGCAGCTGGCCGTTGCGGCGGCCCGGGAAGCAGCGGCCGACGCCGGACTGGGGGATTCCTTGGAGGGAACCGACGCCGCCGTCATTATCAACAGCGCGGTCTCGGGCTATCCGGAAATCCAGGATGCCACGAGGCTGTTCGACGCCGAGGGGATCCGGCCGGTCAGCCCGAGTTTTGTGGCGTCGTCGCTCACCAACATGCCCGCGTGTGAGGTCGCGATCGACCTCGCTGTGCATGGTCCGGTGAATGCCAGTGCGCTCGCCTGCGCCAGCGGAACGCACGCCCTGCTGGAGGCGCGGCGCACGCTGCTGGCGGGGGACGCCGACGTCGTACTGGCCGGGGGTACCGATGCCGCGATCACGCCGGTGATGTTCGCGGGTCTG
Organism: Arthrobacter sp. 3Tela_A; assembly: GCF_049311025.1. NCBI lineage: Bacteria > Bacillati > Actinomycetota > Actinomycetes > Micrococcales > Micrococcaceae > Arthrobacter > Arthrobacter sp. 3Tela_A. The sequence continues at coordinate 66,644 of NZ_JAXIOM010000011.1, read as the reverse complement.
ACCACCATGCGCGGTCTGTCGCGGAGCAATGACGTGCCGCAGGAGGCATCGCGCCCGTTCGACGCCGAGAGGGACGGTTTTGTGTTCGGCGAAGGTGCCGTGGTGTGCGTGATGGAGACGCTGGAGCATGCCCGGGCCCGCGGGGCGAGGGTTTACGCTGAGGTGCTGGGTGGGGCGATGACGTCCGACGCGTTCCACATTGTGGCGCCGGAGCCGAGCGGAAAGTATGCGGCCGAGGCGATTTCGCGGACCCTGTCGCAGGCCCGGCTGGACCCGGCAGCTGTGGATCTGGTCTGCGCGCACGGCACGTCAACGAAGGCCAATGACCGGACGGAAACGTTTGCGCTGCACTCCGTGTTCGGCGAGCATGCCGGGTCCCTGGCGGTGACGGCCCCGAAGTCGATGACCGGGCACCTGATTGGAGCCGCCGGAACGCTGGCGTCGCTGCTGTGTGCCATGTCGATCGTTGAGGGCGTGGTTCCGCCGACGATCAACTACACGACCCCGGATCCGGAGTGCGACCTCGACTATGTGCCCAACACTGCCCGGGAACAGGACGTGCAGTATGCCGTGACGAACGCGTTTGGGTTCGGCGGGCAGAACTGCGTGGTGGCGTTCGGGCGGGTTTAGGCCTTACCCCCTCCGCGAGATTACAGAAACTGCACGATAGAGGGCCTCTAACGTGCAGTTTCTGTAATCTCGGTGAAGGCTGTTAGCGGCCCAGGGCGGCGTCGAGCGGTTCCTTGATCTCGCTGTAGGCGCCGGTCGAAAGCTGGACTTCCTTACCGTCCAGGAGCAGCGTGGGGGTGTGCTGGATCTGGAGGTCCTGGGCGTCCTGCAGGTCCCGGGCCACCCGGTCCTTGATGGCGTCCGAGTTGTAGTCGGACTCGAACTGGTCCATGTTCAGGCCGAGCTCTTCGGCGTAGCCGGCGAAGATGTCGTCGACGTTGGACTCGGTCTTCCAGTCCTGCTGGTGCTCAAAGACCTTGGCGGCCATCTGCTCCATGGCACCCTGTTCGGCGGCGGCTTCCACGGCGCGGGCGGACGGCTCCGCGTTCTGGTGCTTGGGCAGCGGGTAGTTCCGCACCACGATCTTGACCTGATCGCCGTAGTCGGCCTTGGCCTGCTGGATCAGGGTGTCCATCATGGCGCAGTAGGGGCACTGGTAATCGGTGAAGAGGACCAGTGTGGCCTGCGGATCCTCCGGGTTGCTGATGGTCCGGGCATCCGAGGGCACCAGCTTGTCCTGCTGATCTGCCGGGATTGAGAATTCCGCGGAGGCACTGGCGGAGGTTGATGCTGAGGGGGACTCCGCGGGGGATTCTGCGGAGGTGCCGCAGGAAACGATTCCGCCGCTAACCAGCAGCCCGGCAATGACTAGTGAGGGTACAACCCTGCGCATAGTTCCTTTCCTGGGTTGAGGAGGCGCGCAGATCGGGGCGCGCGAGGTACTGATTGCAGTTGCTGTCCCTTTAATGTTTCCACCGGCGTGCAGGGGCCGGGAAGCGGGTTGCTGCGTGATCTTGGTCCAGCGGGGTTGTGGCCGGGGTTACTGTGCCGTGCCGTCGGGGTGCTTCAAGGTTGGATGCCCCGAGTTGGAAACCGGAGTCCGGGGGTGCATTCAACCTTCGGGGAGATAACGCTGCTTCGAGGCGTTTCCCAGAAACCTTCGGTGAGATAACGCTGCTTTGAAGCGCTGAAAGGGACGTGATCTGACCGAGGGTTGCGATGAAGGCGGGCTAAACGACGGTATCTCCCCGAAGGTTTGCCAGGCGCCGGCAAAGGGCCCTGCCCGACGGCGTTATCGGGGCGCTCGCAGTATCTGGCCTCGCTCGGGTCGGCGGCACCTGAAGATGATGGGCCCGAACTCGGCTAGGCAGCCGCTGAACGTGGGCCGGGGAATCAGCTGGGACGGCGGTCTTCGTCCGTTTCCGCGTCCAGGCGGGCGATGCGCTCGCGGGCGGACCGTTCAGACGGACCCATATCCCCGAGCCCAAACCGGATCACCCGCAGGACCAGTTTGACCGGACCCTGCACCGGCAGCTTGAACGGGCCAAGATGCGGCTCGCGTAGGCCGAGCATTTCGCGGTGCCGCGGTTCAAGGGAGGCGACGGCGCCGGCGAAGAGGACTCGGTAGCCGATCATCTGGTTGCGGGGCAGGGGAGGGCGGCGCAGGAACCTCACCACTTCCTCGACGGTCGGGCTGGAGCGCAGTTCGGGGTCGAAGGCGGCCATTTGCTTGCGCAGCCCGGCCAGGTCCTTCGGCGGGTTGTCGATCTGCATCAGTTCACCCGCAGTCGCCCACTCGGCGACGTACTGGTCCGGTCCGCCCGGGATGGGGTCGCCGAACTCGATGTGGGAGGTCAGGAACGCATCGGTGAAAGCGAGATGTACCCAGCGGGCCAGTTCGGGGTCGTTCGCGGAATAGGGGCGGACAGTTCCGGAAGCATCCTCGTAGGTGCCTTGAACCCGTTCATGCAGGCGCAGCACCCAGTTCGACGCGCCGCGTGCCGCCGTCGTATCCCCGTAGGTAACGGTGAAGATCCAGCGGATGGTTCCGGCCAGACGGCCGAGCGGGTCTTCCTTGTAGTTGGAGTAGTCGCGGACGCCGGCCATCGCGCCGGGGTGCAGTGCCTGCAGCAGCAGGGCCCGGATGCCGGCGATGATCGTGGTCATCGACCCGTGGACCGCCCACACTGCGGATCCCGGTCCGTAGTAACCGCGGTCGGTGCCGTTGGCGAGCTCGAGCTCCCATTCCGGGATGGTCTCCGAGTTGTTGCTGAACGTGCCGACCAGCTGGCGGCGCCAGGATTCAAGAAGCTTGCCCATCGTCCCAGTATGGGCCTGCCGGCTGGGAGGCGGCAGGGTGGGGTGCCCGCTAGAACGCAGGCAGCACATCCACCTTCATCGGTGCACAGGTATCTACCAGCCACTCGAAGCCGGCAGGACTGTCGAGGGCCAGCTGGCTTGCTGTAGACAGCGCGGATTCGGAAACCCTGTCCCCGAAGACCACGCAGGCCTGGTTGCCGTTGAGCTGGTGGCTCATCCAGAGCGCACCGTCCAGCCCTGCCGTGTGGGCTGCGGCAGCCCAGCTGCGTGTCTGCGGGTAATTCGCCGGCGGCGTGTCAGTCAGCTGGTTGGATTGAAGCCCGAACCTCCGGAGTCCCTCACTGTGGAACAGGGCCAGCGTCAGCCCGCGTTCGATTCTCACCTCGGACAGAACCCTCCCGCGGTAGGCCCCTGCGGGCAGCCGGGTGGGGGACCCGGTTGGGGTGTAGCGCAGGAGGGTTTGGCAAAGTGCGGTTTCCGGGGTCTGCGCAAAGTACAGGACCGGCACGCTGGGAGTGCCGAAGAAGTTGAACCGTCCTGCTCCCTGAGGCCCGGGATTGGCTTCGCCCGCCCGATAGGCAGCGCTGTGGCAGCGAAACAGAAGCGTACCTTCCGGCACGGAGACGGTCAGCGGCGAGAAAGGGGCCGGCGGATCGGGCGTGGTGGTCACTGCGCTTCGAATGCGTCCGACGCCGCGGCCAGGACGAGTTCCACGTCGTCAAGGTGGTCCACGGGCCGGGTTCCTCCGGGGAAGTACGTGTTTGGGTTGGTCAGCCAGGCCAGCACATCCAGGTCTTCCCACCCGCTTTCGCGGGCCATCCGGATGAGCGGGGGCATCACGGAGCGGATCTGGCCGCCGGTCTCGGTGAACTGGAATGCCGGGATGCGGTCCGAGTTGCCGCGCCGGTAGGTGATGATTTGGCCGCTGTTCTTCAGGTCTCCGGCCATGGACCGGTTGGTGCCCTTGGCCCCACGCAGCTGCGCGACCTCCTGGCGGCTGTAGGTGCCGAATTCGGATTCGACGTCGCGCAGCCAGTTCTCCCGCGCCTGGAGACTGCGGGCCAGCTGCGGGGAGACCGGCGTCTGGGCTGCCTCCATGGCCGGGGCAAGGTTCCGGCGGGCGACCCACTGCGTCACCAGATGGGTCAGTTCATCAGCGGGAATTCCGGAATCTGCCAGCACGGAGGCGACGTCCGGTTTCAGGTGGCCCAGCACCCGGACCGGTACGGTTTCGGTTTCCCGTTGGTGGGACACGCTCATGGCTGCTCCTAACGATCCTTACGTCTCAGGGTAGCGTCGAAATCGTATGGGCGGTAGGGCGACGGCTGGGAACTGCGGCGGGCATCCTGTGTCGCAATAACGCTGTTTAGACCCTCCTCCGGAAATCCTGTGCTGCAATAACGTCGCTTCCAGCTTTTCAGAGCGACGATATTGCGACACAGGATGCTGTTGCGCCCTCCGGAACGACGTTATTGCGTCACAGGATGACGACGGCGGCACGGGCCGGGCGTGCTGGCGCACTGGATCGATTCCCCTAGGGTGGGGCCATGACATCACCCACAGCAGCAGGCTATGAGCGGTTCGCGGCAGTTGAAGCGCGGGGCGTCTCGCCGCTCTATGAAGAGTGGGCGGCTTCAATTGCAGACGATGACGCGGTCCTGACCTTGATCGATTCGCTTCCGAAGCCCAAGCGACAGCCGAACCTGGTCTTCGCCGCAGCACGCCTGGCAGGTGCTCCGCTGGCCCGGTATCCGGAGTTCCGGGAGTGGCTGCTGGGCCGGTGGTCCGCCGTCGAACCCATCATCCAGTCACGGATGACCCAGACCAATGAAGCGGGCCGGTGCGCAGTCCTGCTGCCGCTGCTCAGCCGGATCGAAGGACCGGTAGCACTGATCGAAGCCGGGGCTTCCGCCGGATTCTGTCTCTATCCCGACCGGTACAGCTACCGCTACCGGACCGATGCGGGGGACCAGTTCATCCATCCGGTGGATGGGCCGAGTAGCGTGGAACTAACCTGTGCCCTGACGGACGCCGAAGTCCCGGAACGCCTGCCCGACGTCGTGTGGCGGGCCGGGATCGACCTGAACCCTTTGGATATCCAAGACCCGGAGGACATGGCCTGGCTGGAGACCCTGGTCTGGCCTGAACACCAGGAACGCCGCGACCGGCTTCGGGCGGTGGCGAAGATTGCCGCCGAAGACCCGCCGCCCCTGGTCCGGGGCGACATCGTGGGGGCGCTCCCGCAGCTGGTGGACAAGGCGCCGAAGGACGCGACCGTTGTCGTCTTCCACAGTGCGGTGTTGCCGTACCTCGACCCGGACCACCGGCAGCGGTTCGTCGATTTGGTGCAGGGACTGGACGTCGTCTGGATCAGCAATGAAGGAGAAGCCGCCCTGCCCGCCGTCAACAAGCAACTTCCCCGCAGCGCGGAAGGACGGCTGGTCCTGTCCCTGGACGGTGTTCCCCAAGCCTTCACCGGACCGCACGGCCAGAGTTACGAAGCGCTCTGACCGCGCGCAAAGCCAAGGCCAGCTAACGCAGCAGAATATCCACAGCCCGCGACCCACCAGCGCCAGAAGACCCCACCGGAACCCGCTCCAGCGTGCCCGACCGGTTGGCGGCGTCGTCGCGCAGGATCTCCGTGACCGACCCCAGGAACCGGGACAGGTCCACCTTGTCTTCCGGGGCTGCGAGCAGCAGCTGGAAGCCGAACTCGTGCAGTGCGTTGATGGACGCCTCGGCGAAGGACAGCGACGACTTCACGAACGCCTCATCCATCATCACCGTGCCGTAGGTGCTGAAGCCCTGGGACACGATACCCAGCTGGTACGCCAGCGCCGACGCCATGATGAACGCCGTGAAGCGCTGACCTTCGCCGCCGGACATGAGAGACGCCTGCAGGTTGGTGAACGACTGCCCGTTCGCGAGCTTGTTGGTGCAGGTGATGGTCACGTGCGCGCGGACGTCGAGGACCTCGGCGCGCCAGCGGCGCTCCTGCGGATCCTTTAGCTTCTCCACCAGACCCTCGAGCGCGGCGTACCGGGCGTCCATGTCCGCCTTGTCCTGCCGCACGCCCATCATCGGAAGGGCGTTCTTCAGTTCGGTGCGGAACTTGTGCGCGTCGTCCGGGACGGTGGTCTTGACCTCGATCTCCAGGTGGCTGTCCACGTGGTACGGCACGCGGCGCAGCACGGAGTTCAGCGGCAGCAGGCGCGCGGAGATGCTGCGGCGTTCCTCGTCGAGCAGCTGCAGCAGGTCGCTGAAGCGCTCGTAGGTGCGGTTGTTGAAGTATTCGCGGAACTCCGACTCGTGCTGTGGCAGGCCCTCGGTGACAATGTCCTCGTACCGGCGCACGTACTCCTCGGCCGAGTCCACGCCCGTGCCGAAGTCCGAGCCCCACTTGTCGCTGTACGTCTCGAAGGTGCGCTCCAGCCGGGTGCGGGTTTCCAGCAGCGTCTTATCCAGCCGCGCGGCCTCGGTGAGCAGGTTCCGCTCCACCTGCCCGGCGGCGTCGTTCAGGTGCACGACGTCGGTGATCTCGCCGAAGGGGGCGAACAGCTCATCGAGCTGGGCGCGCAGGTCATCGGCCAGGGCATCCGGGCCGCGGCCGGCCAGCGTGTCCCGGCGTTCGGTGGCGGCGGCGAGCTCGGCCTCGAGCCGGGCCAGATCGCCCTTGAGCACACCGATCTTCTCGGTCGCGGCAGTGAGGTCCAGCTCCGCGGTATCCAGTTCGAAGCGGATTTGCTCCAGGTCCGCATTGGCGTCGCGCGCGGATTCAAGGCGTTCGACGGCGGCGGTCACCGCGGCGCGGTGCTCCTCGGCGCTGATCTCCTCGAATTCGCGGGTGTCCGCGGCGACCTTGCGGACGGTGGCCAGCCGGCGGATCAGGTCGTCCTGCTCCGAGGCGTGCTTGCGGGAGACGACGTCGGCCTCTTCGAAGCTGGCGCGCAGGGCCAGCAGCTCCGCGGCGAGGGCGGCGATCTTGTCCTTGTTGTCGAAGCCCAGCACGTTGTCCGAGGCCTTGGTGTGCCGGTCGTCCTTCTCCGTGGTGGAGGAGTTGCGCTTCACGGCACCGCCTAGGCTGACGCCGCGGGACACCCTGGCGAGCTCGTCCGGATTCTCGACGCACTCGAAGTCGTAGTGCGCGGTGATCTTCCGGGCCACCCAGTCGCCCATGGCGGAGTCGTAGGTGCTGAGCTTGGTGATCAGGTCCCGCGGTCCCGGCTCGGACGGGCCGTCCACGGGAATGCTGACGTCGATGCAGCGCAGGAAGCCGCGCAGGTTGGTTTCGCTGAGGTAGCGGGTGACGGCGGCCATGTGCTCGCCGGGGACCAGCAGGGCGGTGGAGAGCGGGCGGAGCACCCGTTCGGCGGCGGCACGCCACTGGGCGTGTTCGGCCGGAACGTCGATCAGTTCGCCGGCGAAGGGCATCTCGGCCTCGTCGATGCCGGTCGCTTCGCAGATCCGGGCGCGCTGTTCCAGGCTTTCCGGGCGGATGTTGCTGCGCCGGCGGCGGAAGGACGCGATCTCGGTTTCAAGCTTCGCGATGGAACCCTTCAGGGCCCACGCTTCGCCGTGCGCGTCGGAGCTGCGCTCCCGGGCGGCGTCGACGTCGGCGTTCAGGGTCTTGATCAGCTCATTGGCGCGGCTGCGGGCGGTGACCAGCCCGGCGGGGGAGAGGTCCGTGTCGATGCCGGCGGCGCGCAGGTCGGCGCGGAACGCGTTCTCGACGGTTTCACGGGAAACAAGCTGCGCCTGCGCGGCGGCGACTTCGCGTTCCAGGGTGGCGATCGCGCCGCCGCCCTCCTGCGTGTAGCGGGCGGTGAGCTCGGCGACCTGCTTCTTCAGCTTGGTGCGCTGCTTCTCCGCGGCCTTCAGCGCTTCGCGGCCGGTGGCGGCGGCGGAGGTGAGGCGCTCGACGTCGCGTTCGTGGCTGGCCAGCGCCAGACGGCGGCGGTAGGCGGGCAGCCCGTCGGCGGTGAGGGCGCGGACCCGGTCCAGTTCGGCCTTCGTGGTGAGGAACAGGCGGTGCTGGTCCGGGACGTTGGCCAGGTGGTCGCGCTGCTGGCGGGCGCGTTCGAGCTGGCGGCGGATGCTGCGCAGGTGGCTGAAGTCCTCCACAGCCTCGTCGGCGGCGGTGAGGGTCTTAGGGGTGTCCAGGACGTGGTTGCGGAAGAAGTCGTTGACCGTGCCGCCCAGGCCCTTGCCGGTCTGCAGGATGCGCAGCAGGCCGAACGCCTTCTCGTCCTCCACACCCAGGGCGGTGCGGTACCGCTCGGCGAAGAGTTTGTGCGAATCGAAGATCTGCGCACCGGGGAGCAGGGATTCCAGGGCACCCTTGGTGAACCGGCCGCGCATGCCGGTTTCGAGGGAGGGAATGTCCAGTGGACGGTTGTGCACGGCGTAGAACCGGCCGACGTGGTGTTCGGTGCCGGTCGCGGGCAGGTCCATGAGCACGGACAGGCTGGTGATTTGGCCCAGGCCGTTGTCGAAGGTGAGGCAGACGGCGGACCAGGTGGCGCCGGGGCGCTGGTAGGCGGTGCCGTCGCCGGCTTCCATGCCCTGGGTGCCGAGCCGGCCGCGCATGTAGGAGAACGCGGTGCGCTTTTCCTCGGCGGCGGTGCCGCCGTTGTTCTGCGCTGCTTCGTTCATCTTGGGGCGGGCGTCCATGACCTGCAGGATCGCGTCGAAGATGGTGGACTTGCCGACGCCGGAGTCGCCGGTGAGCAGTGTGCCGGCGCGGTCCACGTGGATGGTGTGCGCGCCGTCGAACGTTCCCCAGTTCACGATCTGGATGCGGGAGAGCCGGTTCTGGCCGGGGTTGATCAGGTCCCCCATGGGAAGGGTGGTTTCGATGCTCATGCCGGCTCCTCGCCGTCGTGCTCTGTTTCAGTGACCGCGTCTTCAACGGCTTCTTCGGCGGGCGCTTCGTCAGCCGTGTCCGGCTCCGCCGGGGCCTCGGTCAGCGAGTTCATGTAGGTGATGATGTCGCCGATGTGCTCGTACGGCAGGGCCAGCGGCAGCGCGTTGGAGATCACCCAGACGTCGTCCAGCTCGGTGGGCAGCAGCAGGCGGCGTTCGGCGACGAGTTTGCGGATGGCGGCGTCGGCCAGGTCTTCCACGCCCTTGGCGTCGTGCGCCTGCGGGTCCACGTACTGCTCCAGGACGTCGAGAATGTCCTGCCGGGCGATGGTGGCCTCGTTGCCGGTGCCCGAGTGGCGGTCCAGGACCAGGCGCATGCGCAGCAGCAGCAGGGTTTCCTCGCGGGTCATTTCGCGCTGGCGCTGCAGGGCGGTGGTGTGCGGTTCGGCCATTTCCACCGGGCGCAGCAGGGCGACCTTGTGGTCCTCGTCCACGACCAGTTCCAGGAACAGTTCGCTCAGCCGCACGCGCAGCTGCTCCTGGTTATCCACCACGGTGTTGTACACGTTGTCGGAGGAGTTGGCGTCCAGGTACGGTCCGCGCAGCAGCCGGATCAGGGCCTGGCGCAGCTTCAGCGGCAGGGTGCCGGTGTCGCCGGGGAACAGTTCCGGGCCGTCGATCAGGACGTCGCGGGCGGGCTGGGGGTATTCCTCTAGCTCGTCCAGGTCATCGTTTTCGAAGTCTTCGGCGGTGGGGTTTTCGGTCATGACTGGCTTTCGGCGACGGTGAGGACGGGCAGCACTGCGGTGCGGGAGCTGCCGTCGATCTGGAGGAACGGGATGGTTTCGCTTGCTGCCGTCGTCGTCGTTGTTCCGTTGCTGTCCCCGGTGGGGGCGGCGGAGGCGAGGAGCGCGCGGATGCTGTTGAGGTGGCGGTGTTCGGCGGGCAGTTCGGCGAAGATTTCCGCGACGGTGGCGCGGCCGCGGCGGCTGCCGGCCCGGGTGATTGCGTCGCGCAGGACGCGGCGGTCGGCCTTGGGGGTGCGGGCGGCGCGGTGGATGTCCGCTTCGGTGAACGACGGCGGTGCGGGCAGCTTCCGCGGTGCGGCGTGCTCGGCGGGGTCGTAGGTGCGGACCATGCTGAGCGATTCGAACGCGGATGCGTAGAGCCGGGGTGCGGGGACGACGGCGGCGCGGCGGCGTCCGCGAGGTGACTTGTGGATGGCGGTTTCGGCGGCGCGGATGAGTTTGCGCAGCTGGACCGATTCCCGGTACTCGTCGCTCTGGACGTAGGTGTGCAGGGATTCGGAGAGCCGGCCGTAGATCCGCTGGATTTCGGCGGCCTGTTCGCGCATGTCGCTGATCATCCGGTACAGGGCCTGCCGGTCGCCGGGGGTCATGGCGTCGGCAAAGTCGCGTTCCAGAACCTGCGCGATGGCGTGCCGGAAGCGTCCCTGCTGGTCGGCGTCGTTCAGGAAGGCGGTGAAGCCTTCATAGGTGCGGCCTTCGCTGGTGCTGCGCAGGCGCTTGTCCGCCTCGAGGATTTCGCCCATGGTCAGGCCCTTGGATGCCTGCGATTCGACCATTTCTTGGCGCAGGGTGTGCAGCATTTTCTCGAGGCCGTCGCGCATGCGCTTGAAGTCTGCGGGCAGGGCGGCGGCGAGGTCCAGGATGTCGCGGGCAGCTTCGACGGCGGTGTCGTCGTCCAGCGGTGGGGGAGCGTCGCCGGCGCGGAGGGACCGGATGAGGTCTTCGCGGCGGGCGATCTCTTCTTCGAGGACGGCGATGCGTGCTTCGGGGTCCGGATTGGATTCGTGCGCCAGGGTTTCCACGCTGGAGAGCAGGGTGTTCAGGCGGGAGGAGTTGAGGCTGGTGGTGTCGCCGGTGAAGCCGTCCAGATAGGAGAGGAACCGGACGGCGGGTTCGGTGAGTTCGTAGACGAAGCGTCCGTCGGCGCGGGGGCGGGCCAAGAAGCGGCGTGCCACCCAGTCATCGGCGTAGTTCTTGCCGGTCCAGTCTTCGCGCAGGCTCTGCCCGTTGAGCCGAAGCTGGTGCAGGAAAGAATCGGTGAGGCTATGGAATTCGTCCAGGGGGATGCGCGGGCGGGTGCGCGTGAAGGCCTCGCGGAACAGGGCTAGGACCCAGGGGTTCGCGTTGGTGAGTTTCCAGCCGGGCGAGGCCTGTAGCCGCTGCAGCTCCGCCCAGCGGGCTACGGCGTTTTCTGTGAAGGACATGCTGCGCTTTCCGCCCGGAACGAAGGGGTAAAACGGGCCTGTCTGATTTTAGCTGAGTGGGGAGGGGTGCGTCGCGGCCAGGGGCACGCCACGTAGCGAGGTCAACAGCAGTGTCATTTTGCATGAGGCAGCTGACTCTCTGCTTATTGCTGAGGTGGCGATTAATCAAGGGGCCGAGAAAGGTCCGGCAGGTGTCTGATTATAAAGGATAACCGCTACGCTGGGATAGCTGAGCAATCGAATTCCATGACAATGCTGGTCTATAATGGTGTTAGGTGAACCGCCCAACCGCATCCGATATGGTTACCGACAGCAAGTGTTAACGTCGAGTGTTCCCGGGGGGAATGAGAAAGCCCGAAAACCCTGCTTCACTCTTCCCGTAGGCGCAGCATCAAATCATTTTCGTTATTGGACCGCCATCGGTCACGTGCCTGCCGCTGGAAAAAATCCCATGCCGACGCGCCATGCAAGGCACTTTCCATGGCTTGCTGCGCTGGGTGGTCCAAGGTACTCAGCCAGTCAAGAATCGTTCGCGCTGGTTGGAACTGGCCGATCGTAGCCGTCGCACCGAATAGTGCAGTGGCGGTCCGTTCAGCGGCCTCAAATTCCCCCGCGTTGACCAAAATGCGGAGTGTAATAACTCCCCAAGACAAAAACATATCTATGTCGCTGTATGGAAGCTCACGGATATCCTCACTCAGGTCATCACACGCTTGGCTTATGGCCGAGATAAGTCCGACGCGGTCAGTCACGAACCAGTCATGCACCTCTGACTGCATTAGCCGGGGAAGGACTTTTACGGCTCGGGGGAGTTGCGAGGGCTGTCCGACGATGTAAGAGCCGACGCGTGACCAGTCTTTCTCTCCGACGAGGGCTTCAAGGCTAGTCGTGATCGTACTAGCTGCATGCTTGAACGCATCCAGGAAGTCGTCAAGGGTCGAGTAGCGGCTGTCCGGATCTGGGTTTGTCGCTCGTCGCAGCACTGCTTTCAGGCGTGGTTGACTAGGAAACACGACGTGGCCGAATGACGGTCGAGATCCCGTCAGCATCCACGACAAGATGGCGCCTGCACCGTAGACGTCCGCTGCGGTTTTTGATTCATGAGCATCATGATGCTGCTCAGGTGCAGCCCAACCTTCGCTCCCAGTCAATCCGTTGGCGTGAGTCAGTTGCTGGGTGGTGAATCCAATCGAATTTCGAACAATACCGAAATCAGCGACAACCCATCGTGCGGCATAGCTGTCCTCCAGCCACAAAACGTTTTCAGGCTTCAGATCGCGGTGCACCTGTCCTCGGGAATGAACTGGCTGGAGCGCTGCGGTGATTGCCTCTAAAACGAGCAAGCAATCTTCAAAGGAAGTCGGCACTGACGTTTCGCGCAATGTGCGAACTGCAACGGGCATGGAATACCAACTATAGGACTCGTCATAGTCCAAGATCGGCATTACATGGACACCCGCTGCAGTCCGCATTGACTCAATTTCTCGCTTAAAGCGTCGTGCAACCCCTGGAATTATTTGCGCCTAACTTAAGAACGACCGGAGCGTCTGATGAGTCTCGCGCAAGCCAGACCTGAGCAGATTGAGAGTTGCTGATCTGCTGCTCAAGCTCGTAATTCTCTGGTATCACAATTGTATCCTTGCATAATATTCATGGAGTCATTGGACATTGATTACACTGTCGATAGATTTACGCATGGCTTCGAGGGATTGGGCTGAAGTTATAGGGTGCACAACATGACAGTTAGGCGAGATTTACCCATCAGAGCTCTCCCCCGTTTCGACACTTATGATCCTCCTCGCCACGAAGACCCCTAAGAAAGAGGTGACCGAATGGTTGCCGGCTGGCATTGAGTGGTGACCTCAAACTGTGGGCCGACGGTGAAGCAAAGAGACCACTTGGGCTTTGTGGGATTTAACTCCCATCTCATCGTCCTCTTTCGATCCCTCAGAATGTATTTGCTTCAGTTCTGGAGTCCGCGAAGTCATAACGCGGAAAAGATGGGCAGGCACTCCGCACTCACGGGTCAGAGTAGCCTCGTCAATACCTTCATCTCTAAGCAGTTCCATGGCCCTCGGTAGTAGAGAGGGAGTTTCTATGACTGATACCAAGCCTGGTTCAGCACGTCTCCATCCTCGTGCTGAGACCGTCATCATGGCATTTCGGTATGAAACGTCTGACAATCGCCCGAGCTGACGAGAACGGAAGAGAAGCGCCTGAAGACTTATCCGCCATTCCTCCTTCAAACGTCCCAAGGTTCTCCAAGAGGCAGCGTTTAGAACGTCCGGAAGCTGATCTCGGATTTCGTCTGCAGGCGCCAGAAGTTCGGCAGCGAATCTGTTGGCTTGTTCCTCTACAATGCGACCGCCAGGTTCAGCGTCACCATGCATGACTAAATGCCCCAACTCATGGGCTGCGTCGAATCGTTGACGATAATAATCCTGTTTAACAGGGTTTAAGACTACCGCTGATCGCGCGGCGGTGGAGAATGAGTAAGCGTCGACAGTGGCGGCTTGTTCAGGACTGAAAACAACCAGTACACCGTTGTTCTCGAGAAGCCTGACCATGTTCCGAATTGGTCCGTCGGGGAGCTGCCACTCTCGCCGGACATAGCGCGCGGCCCGTTCGGGCCCGTTTCCCTCAAGGGTTGTCTCATCTACGTGACACGTTGGAATATTTGGAGAGGGAAATTCTACACGTAATTCCAAGGCTGAGGCGACATCGATTGCAAGGCGCCCGTAAGCATCAGCCTGATCTCGAACTATCTGGGTGGTAGAGCGGAGGGAACGGAAGTGGGGAACGGTTTGCAATACCGCTGGAGTTCCGGGGCGGGTGGAAAAGAACTCTGGGTCTATTTGCAGCGCCAAGGCGAGTTGGGCGACGGCAGCTGGACTCGGGCGCTTCTCACCCGTTTCCCAAGAGCTGACAGCCGCCGGACTCATTGTGATGGCGTTGGCTAAGGCACTTTTCCGCCATCCGGCAAGGTTGCGCGCCAGAGTCAAGCGAGAGCCGTCAAAGAACATCGCGGCGTCCGCCGCGCGCCTGGAAATATCTATTGCGTTATTCATTTGGAGCTTAATTTTCTTCCGCAGTCCGGAGTTCTGTCCCACCAGCTTTACGTCGCAGCTTGACGGGAGCGTCTGGTTCGCTAAGGTTATCGTCACCAGTTGGGTTGAATGGCTGTGTCTGGCGAACGCCTCCCTTGGTGGGTGGCGTGGTAAGAAGATTTTCGTACCAGTTCCAAGCTGATCCATCTCGTGCCAGACGCGGGATGCCGATTCCCATCTCGGTCCGCCAGGTCATAATGTCCTGCGAGTGGCCGACGACAAGGGTCAACTGGTCTAGATCAGCCAAGTGCGGTGTAGTGACGGCATCGATCCACTCTGGCGTCGAGTCTTCCGAAAGAACTTCGAACAGAGAAGCCTGATTTGGATCTGCGTTCCGTTGCTGCGCAACTATCCTCTTAGTATGGCTCCTTCTGTCCCAGCGAATGGCATCGAGCTTCCCATATGGACCCGATGCTAGGAGCCAGCGCATGCCGCTGAACGACCATCCGATACTGTGATTCAAGTTTGAACGCTGGACGAGATTTGGGTCGATGAGCGGTAGGGTTTCGATTTCATTCTGCGTCAGGGATGCAAACACTATGTCTCGCCCTTCGCCCGAATGGACATCCTCGTTAAGTACGTATCGTCCGCAAGAAAAAACCCGGTCCAGTCTGTCGCGGAACAGTACGTACCGCGTATTACCGACCCAGCCTGCGGTGTGTCCCGACTCTTCAGAGAAATCTTCTGAGACCTGGCGTGCAGCCGAACGATAAGCCCAGCGAATGCCGTTGAGTATTCCTGCGCCTTCGAGACGGAGGAGGATGTCGTCGCGTTCAGTCATATCTCGAGAGTACACCGTTGGCAGTATTTATAGACCGGAACCACACCCTAGATAGAAAATTGTGTAATTCTTGAGCTTTCTCCTGTCAGTGGCTAGTCACAGGGACGTCCCTATCGTGATGGCCGGCGACGCCGCATTACAAAGCGGGAACCTTCCGAGGCCGAGGTCCGCCGAGCGTGGTTCTACATGTGGGCCAAAGGCCTGAAATCGTGGTACATCGGGCTGCTATACCAGGTCCCGTACCGGAAGACGTATGACCATATCCGGACCAGGATCACTTACCACCCCCACCTGTTCGGGGCCCGGCACATGGTCCACGACCAATCGGCCCTTCCGCCTGGGGGACTCAAGAAACCGAAACCCAGCTGTGATGAATGCTGCGCGGTGCTGGTTAACTTCCGCTAGGAACATGGACGGTTCCCCCGTGGATACATAGAGGACGAGGCCACGCTCTACAGCTTCATGCAGAACCAACGCCGACAGTACCGGCAAACTATCGGACACTAAGGACTTCAGTGGACAAGCAGCTGCCGGGCTGGCTGACCATATTCAAGGCAGAACAGGAGAACTAGCGAGGCCCAGCCAAAGCCAGCTGGCCGCAGGTGCGCCGAACTGGAAGACCTTTGGTGGCCGCCAAGTACTGCGTTTTCGCAGGAGCGAGGATTCTGTAGAATGGCAGACCCCTCGAATTTCACCATACTCCAACTTGGAAAGAAGTGCCCCACATGAGCGATTCCCCTCATGACTCAGACGCTAGGGCCATGCAGTTACAGCCTTTTGCATGTGATGGTCAGGTAGGGGAAGAAAAGCTCGTCGAGCTCCTTGCCGCAGGTGCCGAGTTCCCCTCCCTGGACTTTAAACGAGAGCTGGATCTCGGTAGCAAGGGGAAGAAAATGGACTTCATCAAGGATTGTGCTGCCATGATGAACCTTCCTAGAGGCGGGTATCTGGTAGTGGGGGCCGAGGATGATGGGACGCCAGCCATAGGCATCGATCCGCCGACCAAAGAGATGTTTGATTCGGGAAGGCTTGCCCAGACGGTAAAGGGGTATGTTGACGCGGCTGTAGATATCCGCGCCCAAGTGCACACCATAATGATCAGGGGCCAGTCCGCCTGTATGGCAGTCATCTATATAGGTCCTCCCGCCGATGGCATTCCTGCAATAATGTCTAAAGATGGGGTGTCGAAGAGCCCCTCCAACGGAGCACCTATCATCCATTTCCGTGTCGGTTCCGTCTATACGCGCGAAGGTACGACTAATGCTTTGGTGCGCCACCAAACGTGGGCACAAATATTGGAGAACTTCCGTGACCAAGAGCGAGTGGCGGCCCGTGCTGACGTTGACTCCTTGATACGTCGCGTCGTCCAAATGATGGGTACCGGAACCAACCCGGTCTCGATAATCCCAGACCTGGCCATGGATCCATCCACTTTTACCGAAGCGATACACACCGTGTTGGACGCTCAAAACCACAGTGCGCTCAAACGATTCCTGGTCACTGCTAAGGGTTCGTATCGAGGAAGCGACAACGATGAGGGAAGGATCCTTGCCCTAAACCGAATTGCCGCAGTCGCCGCGGAGGCGGTCATCGTCAAGGATCTAAAGGCCATTGAGCAAGCTTCGGATACCTTGTTTGAGTTGTACAAGAGCTATCTTATCGAGCCCACACAGACAGCGGGGAGGGCCGGAGCTGAAGCGCGGTGGCTGGAGATAACTCTCCGTATCATGGCTATCGGCGCTGCCGCAGTCAGGGAAGACATGTATGAGGCAATACCCACCTTGGTATTGCGGAAGATTGGTGATGACACCTATTCGTATAGGTCGTGGATCCGGCATGGACTCACGATGGCTTCACGAGTAAATCTCTTCGCAGATGTGCAAGGAACCTCGCGGGGTGGCGGCATAATTGCCTTGTCATCCGAAATCATGCTGGAGTACCAAGAGCTCCGCCCAGACATTCTCGACGCAGATAAAAACAGCCTCAACGAAGCCTCCTTGGACTCCCTCTGCCAATTTGACTTCATATGGTGCTGTCTGTCTTTGGCATCAGACGATAGGCAACTATCTGCCTCGTTCTACCCAAGTTGCTCTGCCTACCACCAAGACAGAGTGATGCCCGCGGCGCAGCGTCTCGATAATGATGAGGATGCTCGACAAGCCGTCTTCGGTGATCTCCCCGACAAAGTCATTGCCTCAAGCATTTATGCGGTTTTGGAATATGCACAGGGACAGTCTTGGAACTATGGCGGGTTTTGGAGGGGTGTCAGTGATCTAGCGCCAGAGGGTTACACCATGACTCAGTCGTCCAAGGATAAACCTCGGTAATTGCTAGGTCGTGCTTGCAGCTTCCTGAGATCGTTTTTCAAACCTCACGCCCTGGTGACACCGATCAACCCGAGAGCAGCTTGTGGTTTCCTGACGAGCTGAGCCGCACCGGCCATTTTTGCGAGGAAAGCATCTGGGTTTGGTGGAGGCTCGACGCGTCAAGTGCGTATGGAACCAGTGGCTAACCCTTAGCGGCAACGTGTCGATCACTTCAGTTTGCGTGCTTCCTCAGAGAGTACAGAGGGCATGTGCTGTCGCAGGCGTTGGAGCATCGTTTCTGGCCGTAGTGCCGGCAGCAGGGCTGCGTCCAACAGCCGTTCCACCGCTGCGCTCACCCATGGATCTGCTGAGTCTATGGTGCGCATTCGTCTAAGCATGTTCTCGATCGTCGCTTCGTTAGTTCAGAGGTGGGGGCGCCTTAGATAACTGACCGTGAGCCCAGCGCTCCAGTGCTCGCCCGTCGAAGCCGATGCGTTGGTGTTTTTGTTTGGTTCTATCACTCAGACAAGCAGGGGCGAAGGTTCGATCGGCGGACCAGCGGACCAGCGGACGAAAGCCCGGAATGAGGGTCCTACCCAAGATAATCGTTGTCTGTTCCACGTTTCAGTCGCCCGTGGTTTTCCGTCGAGCGGGTTTGGCTCCGTGTCTTTCCGATGAGCCAGAAGACAACGACCAAGACACTATACAAAGCGGCGGCAACAACGCCGACAACCGCCATCACCATTTCCTCACCACCGGGTTTGTTACCGTCCCGCGGGACCAGTGAAGCGACGACAAACACGCCGATCAAAAGAGCCCAGCTTCCAAAGGTCATGCCCCCGGTATTGACCACCAAAACCCAGCTAAGGATCAGTGTTGCGCTGGATTTCGTTTTCAGTGAGTCGCTGCCTTGCCGTCCGACCACCCACCCCGCTCCTAACAGCAGGAGAACTGCTGCGGGATGCAAAAACTCAGAACGTTCGGCGAACCAGTGCGAGGTTTTTTGGATCCAGGACGATTGGTTGCCCGAAATGAACTCGGAGACGACAGTGAACGTGTGAAATGTGGGGGAGAGGCCGCCACTATGGCGGCTGAGAGCGGTGATGTCGTCAAGGAGAACCTGGCCACAAATTGTTGCGAGGGCTAGGAGCGAAGCGACAAAGAGATACGCACTATCGAGTCGGTGCAAGATGAACTCCCACACTGCCCCCACGAGCTCGCTCACTCGAAAGGCCTAGACGAGACGTCGCTAAAAGGGTGGCTTCCACTCACTGTATCTCCAAATGATTGATCGTTACCCGCTGCATCTCGTATTAAGTGGAGCTGCAAAGCCATCTCTAGTTTCCTAGGCGACGATTAGAAGCCCTGCTTTCCGAGCGCCCCTCGTCGATTGCGGCGGCGTCATCCGAGTGGGCTACTGCTGGGTAGTGGCTCCTGCTGGTCATGGGTCTTACCGCCGACGGTGTTTAAGCGACAGTGATCTGCGGGGTGTTGGGATTTAGCATGCAAGGCTATTGCTGGTTGACAATGCTGCGATGGAATCGTTCTTCTCCCTGCTGCCGAAGAACGTTCTGCGCGTCAGGGGGGACACCCGGCGTGAAATCCGACTCGGCGTGACGATCTGGATCGGAAGGGCCTACCACCGCCTGCGACGGCAACAACGGTTGGAAAACGCACGCCAACCAAATATGAAACAACAACCAAGCCGCGACCACAGCGACCTAAGTCCCCCAATCAACAAAAGTAGGGACAGTCCCCACCTCGCTCAAAGGTCAGCTCCCCACCAGCTACGTACCTAACCTCTCTGGTCAATAGAGCTAGGCTTTATCTAGACATTGAAGAACCAATTGTTTTTGTCTGGAATAATTGTCGCTAACTCCACTGATACTTCGACATCATATGTAGCCGCGATTATCCCAATGCGATCCCCAACTTCCAAGCGGAGGTGAGTGAGGACCCTTTCGAGCGCGGCTATGTCGACAGGCCCAAGCCTGTTTAGGTTTGCGTCGCTCAACTGGGTCATAAAGTTCATGAACGCGGTTCGAATCGCCTTCAGTTCAAGTTTGAGGTCCCTTCCGATTCCTGGGGTACGCAAAAGAGTTCCGATAAACTCCCGGACGTAGCTCGCCGAGGCGGCGCAATGAGAGGCATCTTCACGGGTAGTGGACTGGAACAATATTCGTCTGTTCTCTAGCTCGTCGATCAAATTGACGGCGATGTCCCTGTCGCTCAGCCCGATTTCCCACTGCACTCCGCCCCAAGGTGAACTGAGGCCGGTCAAACGATATTTAGACATGGCGTGATCCTACTAGGTGCCGTGTCTCTAACGGTGGATGACATTCTGTCTGTCATGTTTTTTGGGAGACGTTGTCCAAGGCTTTGCCAGCGGAAGCAATACCTTCATTTCCTCAGTGATCGACTTCATCAGGGTTCAACGCCTCGCCGGTCCAGCACACAACACACTCTCCAGCTTGTGGTCGGTCTGGAACGTGAGCCCGTGGTCTACGGCGTAGCGGTGTTGGACGGGACTGGCCAGGGCGTGGTGGCTTTTGCGGACGGCATTGTTGACGACGATGATGAAGTACTTCGCCGGGTCTAGCTCATCCCCTCACCGATCAGCCACTCGTTGTCCCAAGGGCGTCCGGAATACCTGGTGGGGTAGAGAATCGCGTTGCTGTGGTGCTCGTTCAAGGTCCCATAGGTTTTGTAGGCGAGGCGTGCATTCCGCAGCGTCATTCCAGACTGCAGGGGAAAGCTGCCCAATGCATACACTTCTTCATAGTCGCTGTGCATGTCGTCCTTCTCTCTGAAGAGAAAGAGATGGGTGCGGTTTATGTGCTGACCGCCGCCTGACTTTGTTTACGGTTCGCCGGGCCGTTGGCGCGCGGCCCAATGTGGGCGGGAGTCCACCTCAAACGCATCCCCGCACGCAGAGCACCAGAGAATCGCAAATAACTTGATATTCTCCCCTGATGGAGCTTGAACGAGACGAACGCGGCGAGCCCGCGACCGATCGCCTTAACTACACGGCCTATCGTCTCGGCAGGGCACTCGACCGGTTTACCGAGAACCTGGCACTGGCCCACGGCGTGACGCTGTCCCAGTTCCTCGTGCTCCAGGTCCTGGGGGAAGGCTTGCCGCTCTCCAACGCCCAGCTGGGACGAAGGACCTTCGTCAGCTCCCAGGCCGCGCACCTCGTGGCGAACGAACTCCTCGAGCTCGGACTCGTGGAACGGGGAAGCCACCCGACCAACCGGCGGATACGCCTCGTCCAGCTCACCGAAGCCGGCTGGGACGTGGTGCAGGCCTGCACGCAGGAACTGCGCGACCACGAACAGCGCCTAACCAGCCATATCGGAAAAGACCTCGGAAACTCGATCGTCGGCGTCCTGGACCACGCTGCCGAGGTCCTTGCCGGCGGATACTTCGGCGATGACGAAGCCGAGGCAGAAGCAGTCTTCCGCCGGCAGATCACCAGCCGGCCGCGGCACGTGCCGTCCCGGCTGGCGGCCAGCCGCCTAAAGGGCCTCAACCGTGAAGCCGACGGCGCCACCCCGGACAGCTAACAAGCACCCCTACTTCGGCGCGGGCCGCGTCCGGACCAGCACCACCACCAGACAGACAAACGCGCTCACCGCAGAGACGGCCAGGGCGACCCGGCCGGAGCTGGCATCGATCACCCAGCCCATCAGCAGCGCCCCAAATGGCACCATGCCGTAACTTCCCATCGTCATCAGGGACATCATGCGCCCAATGAACTGCGGCCGTACCGATTCCTGGGCCGCAGCGTTCACAATCCCTTGGTAATAGCCCACCGCAATGCCCAAGACCGGAGCGGCTGCCAGGAAGAGCAGGAGCGTGGGGGCTGCGGCATTAAGGGCCAGCGCCGCTCCGAAAATGCTGGTTGCCGCAATCATGGACCGCACCGACACCCGCGGCCGCCGGGCGGCCAGGATCCCGCCCAGTACCGCGCCCACAGCGTTGAGGGTGTGAACAGCGCCCACCGCGCCGGCATCACCGCCGTAGGAGAGATTCACGGTAGAGGTGAGCACCAGCCCGAAGTTCATGGCCAAGAGGGAAATCACCACGTTGACCACCAGCAGGGTGTTCACGTCCCGGCTTCGCCGGAAGGCGCCCGACGCCGCTGCCCCCACCGATTTGATCTCGTTTCGCCGCGGCCGCTGCTGGGCCTGGGACGAACGCCGGTGTAGCTCGTCCGGAAGGATCCGCAGCCGCGAAGCAAACACCAGCAGGTAGGCGGCGGCGTTAATAAGGATGCACGCGCTGGGCCCGAGTCCCTGGAAAGCGAGTCCGGCCAGCGCCGGGCCCACCGACCGGGCAGCGGCCAGCGAAATGGTGCTGATGGACGCAGCCTTGGACAGGCTGTCCGGGCCCACCAGCTCGAAGATGATGGTCTGCGCAGCCACCCGTTCAAAGGCCTGGACCGAACCCAGCACCCCCACCATGCCGTAAAGCAGCCACAGATCCGGATCCCGGGTCACCACAAAGACCAGGCTGGCGGTGACAACGGCGGAAGCCAGCGACGTCGCCAGCAGCACAGTGCGCGGTGCCACCCGGTCCAGCAGCCGCCCTGCCGGTATGCCGAGCAGGAAGATCGGCAGGAACTGGGCAATAGTGATGCCGCTCAGGGCCTGGGCACTGCCGGTCGCCCCA
Organism: Arthrobacter sp. 3Tela_A; assembly: GCF_049311025.1. Taxonomy (NCBI): domain Bacteria; kingdom Bacillati; phylum Actinomycetota; class Actinomycetes; order Micrococcales; family Micrococcaceae; genus Arthrobacter; species Arthrobacter sp. 3Tela_A. Next base: position 44,852 of record NZ_JAXIOM010000011.1, on the reverse strand, counting down.
AGGACCACCAGCTGCAGGGCGAGGTTCTGGAACCAGACGCCGGTGTTTGAGAGGACCTGCCCGGTGAAGTACCAGGAGAAGTTCGGATACCGGAACGGGCCCGCCGGCCCCGCGCCGCTACCCACGGCAGGCCCGGCGCGACCAACAGAGGCAGCGGAAGCGGCAGCTGGAATCAGACACGGCGGCGGATAAACTCGGCCATCCGCTCGGGGATGCGGGCGGCATCGCTGGACCGCTGGTCGGCATTGTTGGCCCGGATCTCCAGCACTGGAATCCCCTCAGCCTCCAGGGCCTCGGTAATAAACCCGCTGCCGGGTGTATCGTCCGCCACCAGATGCACCACCCCGTCCACCCGATGGCTCAGCGCCTCCTTCACGTACCACTGGGCAGACCACGGCGGCACATAGAGCTGGTCCGTGATCCCGACGAAGCGGGCGGCCAGCGCCCGGACCGGGTCATCGCCGTAGCGCAGGTACCCGTCAGCGGCGATCGCCAGGTACATCGACCAGACGAAAACGGCGCCGAATTCCTCCTGGAACGATCCGAACCGGGACGTGGACTCACTCCTCGACCGGCTGCACGCCGTCAACGTCCGCGCCGTCGACCTCACCGAGGCCCAGCTCATGCTTAGCCGCGCAGACCAGAAGACCTTCACCAGCGAACCGGTTGACCTGTCCCTGCTCCTCGATGAAGCAGCCGAGACCCTGCTGCCTCTCGCGGAAAAACGCCGCGTCAGCCTTCACACCTACGGCGGTGTGGCCGACGCCGTCGGCTCCCGTGCGCTGCTGCGCCAGCTGACAACCAATCTCCTGCACAATGCGATCATCCATAATCTGCCCGAGGACGGCAGAGTGTGGGCGAGGACCGAAGTGGGCCAGTGGAGCATCGAACTCATCGTGGGAAACACCGGCGAGACACTGGCGCCGGACCTGATCTCAACACTTACCGAGCCGTTCCAGCGCGGCACGGACCGTGTGCGTTCGGGCCTGGTGGGCGCCGGCTTGGGACTGGCCATCCTCAAGAACATTGTCCAGGCCCACGACGGAATCCTCACTATTGCGGGAAGGCCCGCCGGCGGCATCCGGGTCTCCGCGGTTCTGCCCGCCGGGGTGGGCGGTTAGCCCGTTCCCTGTCCTGGGTTGCGGGGGAAGGTTAGCGTGGAAAGCATGACGGACATCAAGATCACCGAACGCCCCGAGCAGGCGACGGCTGCCATTCGCGGGCAGGTGCCGATGGCCGGACTGGCAGACTTCTTCTCGCACGCGTTCTCCGACATCATGGCGGCTCTGCAGAAACAGGGCGTGCAGCCTGTGGGCCCGCCGTTCGGCAAGTACTACGGACAGCCCGGAGCCCTGGTCAACGTCGAAGCAGGGTTCCCGGTTCCCGGCATCATCGATCCTGCCGGGAACGTTGTGCCGGGGCATCTTCCGGCAGGAAGGATTGTCGAGGCGACGCACATTGGTTCGTTCGACACTTTGGCAAACACCTACGCGGATGTCGAGAGCTTCTTCACTGATCACAAGCTCAAACCGCGCGAAGTGATGTGGGAGAACTACCTTGCAGATCCCGAGACCGAGCAGATCCCGGAGAACGCGCGCACCCAGATCTGCTGGCCGGTCGACTGAATCCGGAACCTTTCCACCGGGTGCCGGCTAGGCGCCGTTGGCCCGGCGCTGCGGGCGAAGGAGCACAACACCCGTTCCCAGCGCAGCAGCGAGCAATCCGAGCCCTGCGGTGAGCCAGAGCTGCCCTGGTCCGGGCGATCCGAAAAGCGCCGGAATGTTCAGGACGAGGGCTCCTGCCGCCAGCGACATCGTGAGCAGCAGAGTGATGAAGTTGCGGTTCGGTTTGTTTTGCATCAATGATCCTTTTGTTGAAGCCGAATAGTGCAGGCTGATTCACGAGGGAAAGTCAGTGCCTGACGGCGGCAGCGGAGCCAGGCTTTTCGCGCTGCAGCCCGTGCCATGCAAGCAAGGTGATGACGGCGAAGAAGCCGGCGAGCATCCAGTTGGAGTTATTGGCCATATACCCGCCGGCGGTCGCGATCATCGCCGCAACTGGAAGCCACGGCATGAACTGCCAATGACGCAGGCCCGCCACGATTCCGGCAACAACGGCTGCCAGCGCTCCGGTGACTGGAAAGATCTCTGTCTGGTCCGTTGCCAGGCCGCCGATGGTGACGACGGCGGTGCCGAGCAGGACTACCGCAAGGATGGGAAGGGCTGCACGAAAGGCGGACTTCATTGTTTCCTTCTGGCCGGTGGTAGCTGTCCGGCCACCCTAGACGGCGACGGAACAGACCTCAAACGGTGCTTCCTTCCGCCCATCCGTTTATAGGAGAGGAGTCATCTAGAGGTGCGGCTCGTCAGCCTTGTACCGGTACTCGTGCCGGAGGCGCTTCACGAAAACCTCTCCGACGCAGATGGAAAGCCCCGCCCCGCCTGCTAGCTGCAATACTCCACAGATGACCGTTTCCTTCGAATGCGCCACCCGGACCACCATGCCCAGTGCCGAGTTGTTCGACCGTGCGCGGAACATCGACGCCCACAAAGACTCGATGGCCCGGTCCCGCGAAGAGGCGGTCGCGGGTGTGACTACGGGCCCCATTTCCCTGGGCGAGGACGTCACCTGGCGGGCCTGGCACTTCGGTGTCCCGCTCAGGATGACGAGTCGCATCACCGGCATGGAAGCCCCAGACTACTTCGTCGATGAGCAGGTCAAAGGACCGTTCAAGCGGTTCCGGCATGAGCACGAATTCAAAGAGGATTCGGCCGGCACGGTCATGATCGACCGCATCGAGTTTGAAGCTCCCTTCGGCCCGCTTGGCCGACTGGTGGAGAAACTGGTGCTGGGCCGTTACATGCAGAACCTCATCGAGTCCCGCAACAGATTCCTTGTCATGGAACCGAATCAAGACCAAACTCCAGTGCCATAGGAAATCCCCAGGTGGGCCACAGCCATCCGGTAGCATTCCCTTTCTAATCGACAAAAATGGGGGACAACATGCCGCACTATGTAGTTCTGCAAGTAATTCTGAAAGAGAAATTCATGGGGTCCGGATCAGGAAATCTGACGTCACTGGAACAGGCCATAAATGAACAGGCTGCGAAAGGGTACAGGCTCCACACGGTGACCACCGCGAGCAGCGGCAGCAAGGGCTTTGGCGGTGGAGACCGGATCCAGGCGACGATGGTTTTCGAAAGTCTCGGCTAACTGCGGTGGAAGATGGCATGAGCCAGGGGAAGACTTCGGTTCCTCCCGCAACAGACCCCCAAAGGACACGTTTCAGTGGGGCGGCCATAACGGGGATGCTCCTCGTGACGATCGTCTGGGTGATCATCACCGGTCCGCTCATCAGCATGCTGGGCCGGGGAGGCTCCGGCGACCCCACCTTGGACTTCATTGTCTTGTCCGGCCTGATTGTCCTGCTCGGAGGGGTAGCGGGATTCGTCGTGGCACTCATCAACGGAAACAAGAGACGCGCCGCCCGCCTGTACATCATTCCGTCTCTGATCTGGCAGGGAACGGTCCTGGCCGCTGTTATTTGGCTGCTGATCGCTCTGGCCAATTACGATCCCTACGGAGGATAAGGAGACCCTAGCTAAAACAGTGGCCAGGGAACCGCAGGCATCCCGCCGCTCGGACCCGGGAACACCGCCGTCGTGCGCAGCCGGGCACAGCGCGCGGCAAGCGCCTCGATCTCCTCGGCGGTCAGCAGCTCCGCCAGCTTCGCGCCAAGCTCACCCTCCAAAGCAGTGAGAACGCGATCAACGCCCGCGAGCTCCTCGGCGCTCAAAGACTCACCGATCCATCCCCAGAGCACGGTCCGCAGCTTGTGCTCGGCGTGGAGCGTGACCCCGTGGTCCACGCCGTACCGGTGCCCGCCGGGCATGGGAAGGATGTGATTGCCTTTGCGGTCGGCATTGTTGACGACGACGTCGAACACCGCCATCCGCCGCAGCGCCGCAGTGTCCTCGTGAATGAGGGCGACGATCTGCCCTTCCTGGTCCTCGCCCTCGAGCACGAGCTTGAACCCGGACTCCGGCACCTCACCGAGAGGCACCAGATCCACCGCGTCCTGCTCCGGATCGGCATCCTGCCAAAGCTGGACCATGCCCTCGCCCAGTGGGCCGTCGCGCAGCCAGGTGCGCGGCACGATGTTCCACCCCAAGGCTTCGGAGACCAGATACGCGGCGACTTCGCGGTGCGCCAGGCAGCCGTCGGGGAAATCCCACAGCGGCTTCTCGCCCGCAATGGGTTTATAGACAACTTCCGCGTCGCCGATGCTGCCTAGGAACGTGGCGTTCGACGCCGTCGTAATCCGCCCGGTGAGTGTCAGCTCATCGGTGAGCAGGTCAGGCTCCGGCATTAGTTTTCGGGGAGGGCGCAGGTGTGGCCGTCGTCGTCGATCGGCTGTCCGCAGATCACGCAGATCGGACGCCCGGCGCCCACCACTTCCCGCGTGCGCTTCGCGAAGGCGCGGGCGGTGCCCACAGGCATCCGCACCCGCAGCACCTCGGCGGCGTCAGCATCGTCGTCGTCGCCTTCCTCGAGGAGGCCGTCGTCGTCCTCATCGACTTCTTCGATGGGGTAGGCCTCGATGACGACCTGCGCCGTGGTCGGGTCCCAGCCAAGGCTCATCACACCGGCGCGGAACTGTTCCTCCACAGGGCCCAGATCGTCATTGTCCACGAGTTCCAGGGGAGTGTTCGCGGGAACATGGAAGGGGTTGCCGTCGATGGTCATCAGCTGGTCGAGGATCTCATCGATCTTCTCCGCCAGCTGGTCCGCCTGCAGCTTCTCCATCGCGATGCTGATGAGCTGCTTGCCTGCCCGCGCCTGCAGGTAGAACGTGCGCTGACCGGGGACGCCGACGGTGCCGACTACTACGCGGTCCGGCCAGTCGAAATCATGAACGGTTGTAGGCATAGGACTACTCTAGGCTCCTTGGGCGGGCGGCGCTGCGTGTCCCGCGCCACCTCCCACCGGCGCATCGTCCTGCCCGTGGACAGCTGCCAGCCACGAAAGGTCTCCGGAATCGGTATTGGTGGCATGCACGGTGGGGCGCCCCGGGCCGTAGCGCACGATCGACAGCGACGCCGGCCCGACGTCGATGCGCTGGAACATGTCCAGATGCATGCCAAGCGCGTCGGCCAGGACTGATTTGATGATGTCCCCGTGGCTCACCGCAGCCCAGACTGCGCCAGGTCCGTGCTCGGCTTCGAACGCCGCATCGTGGCGGCGGACCGCAGCGACCGAACGGGCCTGCATTGTGGCCATGGACTCACCGCCCGGGAAGGTCACGGCCGACGGCTGCGACTGCACCACCTTCCACAGGTCCTCCTTCGCGAGGTCGGCAAGGGTGCCGCCCTGCCACTGGCCGTAATCACACTCGGTGAGATCGTCGTCGACCGGCGCGTGCGGAGCGGCTTTCTGCCGGTCCAGGATGAACTGCGCGGTCTGCCGGCAGCGCTCGAGCGGGCTGGACACCACGCCCACGAGGGGCACGACGGCGAGCCGGTCACCAGCCGCTGCCGCCTGGTCCCGGCCGGTGTCGTCGAGGCTGACGCCGGGGGTGCGGCCGGCCAGCAGGCCGGAGGCATTCGCTGTGGTGCGGCCGTGCCGCACGAGGATTACTGTCGCCATGCCCCCAGCCTAGTTCCCTGACCGGTGGGGGCGACCGGGAGGGCATGCGGGTACTGACGCTTGCGTTGCCCGTATGCTGCTCTCTGACAACGAGGGGAGCGGACATGGGTGCAGCGGAACCGGAGGCTGCAAACGGCTTGCCAGCTGAGGAAGAAGCGCCGGACCAGCCGGTTTCCGGGCCTGGCCCGGGCTTGGGCTGGGGAACCTTGCTCGGAGCCGTCGGCCTGCTGCTCTTCGGCGGACACCTCCTGCTTGAACGGATAAGTGTCCACGGAGGAAATGGCCAGCGGCTCCTCTTTTTTCTGGTCATGGACGAAAGCATGTGGAGCCTGGTGTTCTTCGTCCTCGGCGGAATCTGCGTGGCCATAGCGGTCCCGTGCCTGCTTCCACCACTCCTAAACAGAATCCGTCTCCGTTGGCTGCGCTGGATCCTGAAAACCCTGCTGACCTTGTTGTACCTGTCCCTGCTCGCCATTTGGGCGCTCTTTTCCCTCTTCCTCCTTTTGATCGCCGCCGTGTGGAGCTACTCGTCCTATTCGGACGGCGAAGGGCACCGGGCCCTGGTCCGGTATCAGAGCTACGGCGTCGAAATCTGGACGCCCTACGCCGGCCCGCTCTACCAGCGGTTTGAAGGCCCGGCACTGACGGACATGGAGGCGGTTGCGGAAGAAGATTGCACGCTCAGCCCCGGCGACGCAGGCTTGGAACTCAGGTGCGGCCGGGACGTCATTCTCCTTAAGCCTGCAGACGATTAGCAGCGCTGCCGGATCCCCGGGCAGGAGACCCAGGGACTTTGACCGGACGCGGCGCCGGGGCCTCGCTGGCACTGCCGGAGCACGGGGTCCTAGACTGGACCCTCCGTCTGAGTCCCGAGCAGAGGAGCACCATGGCCACCATCGCCGAGAACATCGTCCAGACCCTCGCAGCCAATGGAATCCAGCGGATCTGGGGTGTCCCCGGTGACTCCCTGAACGCGGTGACCGAGGCCATCCGCCGGGAGAAGGGCATCGAGTGGATGCTGACCCGGCACGAGGAGGAGGCCGCGTTTGCGGCCGCCGGGGAAGCCGCGCTGACGGGTGAGCTCGCCGTCTGCGCCGGCAGCTGCGGGCCCGGCAACATGCACCTGATCAACGGCCTTTACGACGCGCACCGGAGCCGGGTCCCCGTCCTCGCGATCGCTGCGCACATTCCCACCGAGGAGATCGGCAGCCAGTACTTCCAGGAGACCCGGCCCACGGAACTCTTCCGCGACTGCGCCGTGTTCTGCGAAACGGTGCTGAGCCCGGAGCAGATGCCGCGGCTGCTGGAGATCGCCATGCGCACCGCCATCGAAAAGCAGGGCGTCGCCGTCCTCGTGATCACAGGGGACACGGCGTCGCAGGACGCCGTCAGCGACCGGGTGCCCGAGGTGCGGCGCTCCAGTCCCGTGACGGTTCCCTCGCCAGCCGAGCTCCAGGAGGCAGCGGACACGCTCAACTCCTGTGGAAACGTGACGATCCTTGCCGGAGGCGGAGTCGAGGGCGCCCGGGAGGAAGTCCTCGCGCTCGCGGACGCACTCGGGGCGCCGATCGTGCACGCCCTGCGGGGCAAGGAGTTCATCGAATGGGACAACCCGTTCGACGTCGGCATGACCGGCCTGCTCGGGTTCGCCTCCGGGTACCGGGCGATGGAAAGCTGCGACGCACTGCTGATGCTTGGCACGGATTTCCCGTACCAGCAGTTCTATCCGGAGAAGGCGAAGATGCTGCAGATCGACATCCGCGGCGAGCAGCTTGGCCGCCGGGCGCCGCTGACCCAGGGCATGGTCGGCGGTGTACGGGAGACGGCGGCGGCGCTGCTCCCGCTGCTCGAACGGAAGCAGGACCGCACCCATCTGGAGAAGTCGCTGGACCACTACCGGCGCACCCGCGCCCAGCTCGATGACCTGGAGAAACAGGGGCCGGGCCCCATCCATCCGCAGCACCTCACGCACCTGATCGACGAACTGGCGGATGAGGACGCGGTCTTCCTGCCCGACGTCGGCACTCCGGTTATTTGGGCCTGCCGCCACCTGCACATTGGCCCGCGACGGCGGCTGATCGGCTCCTTCTGGCACGGCACCATGGCCGCGGCAACACCGCTGGGCCTCGGCGCGCAGGCGGTGGACCGGAACCGGCAGGTGGTGGTGCTCGCCGGCGACGGCGGCCTCGCGATGATGCTCGGTGAACTGCTGACGGCCGTACAGCACAAGCTGCCTATCAAGATCGTGGTGTTCAACAACGCTGCGCTCAGCTTCGTGGAGGTGGAGATGAAGGCGGCCGGCATCGTCAACTTCGGCACCGGACTCGAGAACCCGGACTTTGGAGCGGTGGCGCAGGCCGTGGGGATGCACGGGGAAAGCGTGAGCCGCCCGGAGGACCTGGACGGGGCACTGCGCCGCGCCTTTGCGCACGACGGGCCTGCGCTCGTGTCGGTTGCGGTGGACCGGCAGGAGCTGTCCATGCCGCCGAAGATCGACGCGAAGCAGGCCACGGGCTTCGCGCTCTACGCGCTGCGGACCGTGATCGCCGGAAACGGGCGCGAACTCATCGACCTCGCCCGGGCGAATGCGCGGCAGCTGCTCTGAGGCTCCGGCGTCGTAAGTCAGTTGGCGCTCTTGCGTTCCTCGCGCTTGCGCCGGGCCCGGGCCGCGAGGAACAACAGGGATCCGACCGCAACGTAGGCGGCGGAGCCGAGCCAGATGGGCCCGGTTTGCTGGGTCAGGAGCACGATGCTCGCGATGATCGCCAGGACAGGTATGAACCTGGGTGCGGTGAAGTGGTCGTGGTCGACTTTGTCCTTCTTGAGGACGAGGACGCTGACGTTGGCGGAAAGGAACACCAGGAGCAGGAGCAGCACCGTGGTTTCGGCGAGCGAGGCAACATTCCCGGTCAGTGTGAGGACGATCGTCAGGCCGGCTATGACAACGATTGAAACCCAGGGGGTGCGGCGGCCCGGGAGGACACGGCTGAAGGCGCGGGGAAGCAGTTCGGCTTCTGCCAGCCCGTAGCCAACGCGGCTGGCCATGACCATAAACAGCAGGGCCCCGTTGGCAATGGCGATCAGCGCTATGAGGCTGAACAGCCAGGGCGGGATTCCGACGCCGCTGGCTGCGACGACGTCGAGCAGGGGTCCGGTCGATTCGGCCAGGTCAGCCGGCGGCACCACGATGACCGCGCCGAGGGCAATGAGGAGATAGACAAGCCCTGCGGTACTAATGGCACCGAACAGTGCGCGGGGGTAGGACTTGGACGGTTTACGCACTTCCTCGGCCATGTTGGCCGCTGCTTCGAAGCCGAGGAACGAGAAGAAGGCGACGATGGATGCGGCAAAGGCGCCCTGGAGGGGCGGTACGTCCGGGGCGAACTCAAGGAGCCGGGAGGGCTCCCCGTTCCCGGAGGCGAGGACGATGCCGGCGACGAAGATGACGATGACCAGACCGCTGACCTCGATGATTGAGGCGACGAGGTTCGCGGTGAGGGACTCCCGGACTCCGCGCAGGTTGATCAGGGTCAGCACGATGATGAACACCACCGCTGCGGGGGCCGCAGGCACGTCGATGATCGCGGTTAGGTAATCGCCGGCGAACGCGTTTGCGAGGGCGGCGGCCGTGGTGATGCCTGAGGCCATCATCAGGAATCCGACGATGAAGGACAGGTACGGGATGCCGAACGCCCGGTCGACGTACCGCGCGGCTCCGCCCGCGTGCGGATATTTGGTGATCAGCTCTGCGTAGGTTGCGGCGGTAAGCAGCGCAACGACCAATGCGATGAGCAGCGGCAGCCAGATTGCGCCGCCGACATCGGCGGCCATGGTGCCCACCAGGGTGTAGATGCCGGCCCCGAGGGTGTCGCCCACGATAAACGCGAACAGCAGCGGCGTGCCAACTGCCCGCTTCAACCCGGTTTGCGGTTTTGAGGCGGCCTTGCCGGCATCCTTTGTCATTGGGCTATTGGAGATCTTTTGCTATCCCAGCGCAAGAGAACATTTGTACCTTTCCCAGCCGGGTTTCGTATGAATTCCTCCGATACCATCCAGGTGGGACACCTGAGCCGGTGAATGACGCAGCTGCCTAGTCTCTGGCTTCGGCCTACTGGGCTGACTAGGGTGGGCGCATGGCAGCACAACTCTCCCGTCTCTTGACGGCGTCCACCGTGGTTCTGCTGATCGCTTTGCTGGTTCTGCTGATCGCCGACGGGTTAACTCTGGCGAACCTTGAGAGGTGGCGCAACCCGGTTGGCTGGGGTTTGGCTGTGCTGATCCTGGTTCGTCTGGCAACTCGTGCCGGGGCCTGGCGTAAGGGAATTGCCGGACCGCTCGCCGGGTCAGCGTCCGTCCAATCGAGAATGTTCGGCTTCACCCCGGGAAGCTCAGCGATTGAGCAATCAGCAGCTCCGGCCTACACGATCTCCGAAATCGAAGACGAGGAGAATTCCCGGCACCTTCGAGACGGTGAATCCGGCCAGGGCGGCGCCTAAGGCCGTACCGCAATGCCGCACCCCTATGGGCGCCGATACTCCGTCGCGTACACGTTCTGTGTGAGGGCAGCGAACAGCTCGGTGATGTAGATGGCGGTATCCGCATATTGTGCAATCAGGTCCGCACCGCTTCCAAGCGCGGCCCGGACAGGATCCAACGCCGGAGAAGTTGGGCCGGCAGCAGCGGCCTGCAGCAGGCCAAGCCGTGCTTCCCCGGAGATATAGCCGAGTTCGAATAACGTCCAGTGGAACAGGTGCATCAGGGCGGAATCGCGGTCGAAACCGTCATGGGTGCGCACGCCCCATGCTTCCTCCGGCGTCAGTTGGAAGTCCTGGTGCAGGGCCAGACCGAAGTCCGTGTAAAGCAGCCTGCCGTCCTGGACAAGGATGTTTCCGGGATGCACGTCAAAATGCTGAAAGCCCTGGCTGTTCATCCATGCAGTGGCTTCCAGGAGCTGGTCCACAATGCCGGGAAAAACCTCGGCCCCGAAACCCTCCTTCAAGCTCCGGCGGATCAAGTCGCCCAGGGTAACGGGCACGTACTCAAGGAAGAGCACCATGCTCTTGGACGCGGCCTTAATGGCCGAGAGTTTGCCCTGGACTTCAGGCCAGTGCGGTCCCCACTGGCGGGGAGGGGTATCGCCGTCGAACTCGCTGAGGTCTGCCTCGCTTTTGACATCCAGGACCCGCCAACCGAGCAGGAGCGGAAAGAAGTCCGCCAGACCCGATTGAACCCACCGGGTGGTGACCTGATGTGCTGCAAGTTCCCGCCCGACTGCGTTGGCAGGGGTTCCGATCCCGTAATGGGAAACGAAGGGAAGCCGGAGACGGCTGGCGGTGGAGCATGGATCTGCTTCTTCAACGCGTGTCAGCGGCAGCTGTTTGATGAAGACAGTGGTTTCGCCCAAGCGCGCAGTCTTCGTGGTCCCCCCAATGCCTATGCCCGCCTGCTCGGCATCATCGATAAGCGCACGCACACCGGCATCATCCAGCCCGGCGAGAGCCGAAGAGATGGCGTTGGCCTCACGTACCCGTACCGTCATCCCTACACCCTAGGGGAGGGCGCATGAACTGCTGGGCCCGGCTGGCCAAACTCTTCGCTGCCCCGCCCGCAGTCGATCTGCGCCGGTTCGGTGGCGGGCTTCCGCCCTCAACCCCAGATACGTGCCGGCGATGATGAGGGCTGCCCCGGCGAAGCCTGGCAGGGCAAGCGATTCCTGGCCGATGGTGATTCCAATGAGGACAGCCCAGATGGGTTCGGTGCCCATCAGGAGGCTCGCCCGGGAGCCTGATGTTTGCTGGATGGCCCAGGTCTGGACGAGGAACGCGAAGACACTGCACACCAGTCCGAGGTAGAGCACACCAACCCACTCAGCCGCGCCGAAGCCGTCCACGGCCCGGAGCACGCCCGGGTAATCGGCGGCGGTATAGAGGAGAGCGCAGACCACGCTCTGGACCAGCGTCAGGTTCAACGCACTGAAGCCGCGTCCCCGGGTTAGTGCGGAGACCGCTGTGGCATGGATCGAGCGCACGGCAGCTGCGGCAAGCATAAGCAGGTCCCCGGCTCCGGGGGCCGCAAATCCGTCTGCCGAGACGAGCAAACAGACCCCCACGACGGCGATGACACCGGCTACGAAAACCATCCGCGGCAGCTTCACCCGGAAGGCAATGCTCTCGGTAACGGGCGTGAACACAACGACCAGGCTGATGATCAGTCCGGCGTTCGTAGCACTCGTGCCCGCAATTCCATGAGTTTCAAGGATGAGCACGGCCGCTTGGGTTAAACCCAGTACGACGCCGGTGGCCGCCTCCCGGCGCGAGGTCCGACGGCGGTGCCAGAGCAGCCAGATCACCGCCAGCGCCACACCGGTGATGAGGAAGCGCAGGGACAGGATGGCGGTCACGCTGACCGTCCCGGTGAGGGTTTTCGCCGCTAGATAACTGCTGCCCCAAACAACAGCGACGAGGAGAAGCAGCAGGTCCACCCGGCGCGCGGAGAGGAGCGAGGCGACCCGGCGTCGTCGTTCAGTGCGGGGGATGGCTGCTGGATTCAGTATCGAGGAGGGCACTCCTTGAGTTTGATGACCAGCGATTCGTAAGACCAGAGGCCAAAAACTGAAATGCCGGTTTAGTCTTTCTTATGGATCTTTATCAGCTCCGGCTTCTTCGGGAACTTGGCGAGCGGGGCAGTCTTGCCGCCGTCGCCCGCGCCTCCCACGTCTCGCCGTCGGCAGTCTCCCAGCAGCTCACCGCCCTGCAGCGCCGCATTGAAGTGCCGCTCACCGAACGGCGGGGACGGAACCTGGTCCTGACGGAGGCCGGCCGGGCCCTGGCCCGGGCGGCGGTGGATATCAGCGTTGCCATGAGTTCCGCGGAGCAGGCCGTGGCCCGGTACCTGCAGGATCCCCGGGCGACGGTCAGTATTTCCGCGTTCAACAGTGCGGGCCTCACCTGGTTCCGCCCGCTGCTTTCGGCCCTGGCAGGTGAAGGAAGTCCGCGGCTGGTCTGCTCCGACCGGGATGTGGGACAGGAGAGTTTCCCCGCGCTCGCGGCCGACTATGACCTGGTGGTTGCGCACCGCCTCGAGCACAGCAAACCCTGGCCGGAATCAATCAGCGTTCTTCCGCTGGTGCGCGAGCCGCTGGATGTCGCCATGTCGGAGAAGCACCGGCTGGCACAGAAGCCGAGCGTCACCGTGAGGGACCTCGCCGGGGAGGAGTGGGTGTCCGTCCAGGACGGATTCCCGCTGGTGCCGGCTTTGCAGGCTCTTGCCGTGCACGCGGGGCAGCCCCTGAATATTACGCATCAAATCAATGAGTTCTTTATCGCGGCCGAAATCGTTGCAGCCGGCAACGCCGTGGCGCTAATGCCGCGGCGCACCGCGGCACCGCGGCCGGGAAGCGGACTGGTTCTCAAACCGATCCGCGACCTGCCGCTTGCCAGGCACGTGGACCTTCTCTGCAGGCCGGAAGCGCTGCACCGGACTGCCGTCCAGCAGGTCGTCACTGCCCTGAGGCAGATTGTGGCTGGGTCCTGAGGCGGGAACTAACCGCCTTCATACTTCTTCCACAGCCCTTCGGAGACCACCTCGACGGTGCCGTCAACTACCTGGATGGCCGTCTGTTCATCGATGGCATAGGACGGACTTCCGAGGTCAGCAGCCCACCGCTCAGCGTGTTCCAAGGTGTTCATTGGGAATGCGTTGAGGTGCGGGAAGATCGAAAAGTCCACGACGCTCAACGTGCGGTCGTCCGCCGCGCCTGGCCATTCGACGAAGGAAGTCCCGATGCGCGGGGTCATCACCATGCTTCCGGCGCTCACGCCGACCCACACGGTCTCGGGCAGTGAGGGCAGCAGGTCGGCAAGTCCGGACACGCGCATCCAGTGATACAGGTAGGTGGCGTCGCCGCCGTCAACCAGCAGCGCGTCGGCGCCCCGAAGCCAGGGGATCCAGCGTTCCGCGCCGATGGTCGGCAGCGCGGTGAGCTCGAGGACGCCGAGAGACGCCCACCCCAGGCCTGTCAGGTGAGGGGAACCCGGGCCGGCGGCAACCAGCCTGCCCACCGACGCCGGACCGCACGCCGGGTGGCCCCACTGCGCCGTCGGTATCACCAGGGCGTGGGACTCGGTGATGGGCTTGCCTAGCAGACCGTCGAGCGCGGAATGGATGCTTGGATTCGTCACGCCGCCGGATGTAAGCAGGAGCTTCATGGTTCCCCTCGATCGTCAGCTACCCCGACAGTAAACGGCGGCAGTCGGTGGACGCCTCACAGTCGGTAGGCGCCGCAGGTCTGGAAATACTTGCGAATGCTTGTTGGATCACCGGCCTGAGCTGGAGTGATCACGTTGGCCACAAAGTCTTCCGGATTGGCATGGTTCGCCTGGATCGCAGGCAGCTGCGTGAACTTGGACAGATAGGCCATGCTGTTCTCCTGCCCTGACGCGTCCTCGCCGTCCACGGCCTGCAGATACGTATCCATCCACGCGCAGAGCCAGAAGCCGGCCACCTGAACGTCCTGGTTGCCGTCCATGATCACCGGCACTTCGAGCGATGGGTTCTCTTCCGGATCAAAATAATTGATGGTGCGGAAATGCCAGTCAATGCCTGCAGGCAGTGGTTCCGGAAATTCGGCGATGGCTTCCACCAGGGCCTGGTCAAAACAGTCCGGCCTGATGGATTGGATGGTGCCGGAAGAATCCGTCTGCAGTATCTCGCCGCCGGGGCAGGGACGAGGGGCCCATGGCGTCGGTGCCGGATTGGCCTTCGCCTCTGCGGCCGCCAGTGCCTCGTTGACCTCGGCGTCGGTCGGGCTGCAGCCGGCCAGCAGTGTACCCAGCAGCAGCGCGGCTGCGGCGCCCGCGAATCGTGTCCCCATGTGCATTTATCCCCCGATTGGTTGCTCGCCACACTGTAACCGACGGCGGACACGAATGAGCCCTATGTTGAGTGAGAAAGCGGGCGCGTGAAGGGCTGGGCTGCACCCAGATCCAGGCCCAGGTCCGGGTCTACGTCCAGGGACCCACTGCGCCGGCTGGCGGTCTGCGGGTCTTCGCGGCCTGCACCACAAAGGTGATCCCCATGATCAGGAGCGCCAGCCCCATGCCGAGCATTCCGGAAAAGAACGGCGTGGCGGGACACCCGGCCGAGGAATCGTCCTCCGCGCAAATCAGCCCGGGCTGGATAAATCCAACAGAAGCGAATCCCGCCCCGGAGAGCAGCAGGACGGTACCGAGGATTCCCCATATCCAAGCCTTCATGCCGCATTACACCACGGCCTTTGCACACCTGATGGGATGCTGCGACGCCAGTCGCTGGCAGCAAGCGCGAATGACATTATGGGCAGGTGGAATCCCAGCCCGTAAACCAGCCTGATCAGGACGCAGCCCTTCGAATGTGGCAGAAGTACTCCGCCGCGCACCCGGAGGCGGCGGCAGCATGTCCCGAATACACCGTGGAGCATTTCGGGGATACGCGGCGGCTCGCTGACGAACTCCTCGCCTACGTGCTCAGCGGGAGGAAGCGCGCGACGTCGGAACTCGTCGCGGACTTCCTGGCCAGGGGCGACGTGGTGCCCCGGATCGGATCCCACTGGATCGCCTGCGACGGGACGGGCACACCGCGGGTCATCCTGCGCAGCATCGAACTGCGGCTGGGGTCCTTCCATACGGCCGACGCGGCTTTTGCCCGGGACGAAGGGGAAGATGATCTGAGCCTGGAGAGCTGGCAGCGTGAACACCGCCGCTACTGGACGCGGGTATCAGCAGCCCAGGGCCGTCAGTGGTCTGAAACGGATGAGATCGTTTTCGAGCGGTTCAGGGTCGTCTGGCCGCCTCAGTACGCAGATGAGGTGAGCGACGACTGCTGACGGGCACAGGGGCCCGCCGCCGCACATACTAAGACGCCGACGCCGCGCCCAGGGTCTTGCCAAAGAGCAGGTAGTCACCGTCCCGGCCCGCGGCGTCGTAACCCGCGGCCTCGTAGAGCATGCGGGCCGGGTTGCTTTTATGGACGCCGAGTTTGACGGCGCCGGGACTCACGCGCTCTTCGAACGCTTTCAGGAGGAGCCGGCCAAGGCCCTGGCGGCGGTGGCTGGCGAGGACCTGGATGGAAACCAGGGTGGCGGCGTCGCCGTCGGGCAGCCACATCGCGAATCCGAGCGGCTGCCCGGCCGCGTCCACGCAGAAAACCGTATGGGGAAGGCAGCTGATCCAGAGTTCAAGGTTGCGGTCCAGCGCAGCCAGCCAGCCCGGAAGAGCAGCCGGCTCGATGGTCTCCATGTACCCGCGCTCCTGGCGGAAAATAAAGGGCAGGTCGCCCGTCTCGGCGGGTCGAAGGCGTGCTGGTGCGGTCATGGCAACGAGCATCTCACGGCGCGCGACGGGGGACGGCATAACCGGCAGCCAGTAGAACTCCCTCTTGTTCTGTGGTCGACTGAATCTGCGGCCCGAGCGTAAAGACGTTCGTGAAGCCGAGCCCTCGGACCGCCGGTTTGGCAAATCCGGCCCGATCCGAAGGAGACGACCATGTGTCGTTGGCTAGCGTATTCCGGTTCCCCCGTCCGCTTGGATGATCTTCTCTACAAACCCGTGAACTCCCTGGTCATGCAGAGCAAACACGCACGCATGGGAGCGGAGACCACCAACGGGGACGGCTTTGGCATCGGCTGGTACGGCACTGAACCGACTCCCGGCCTGTTCCACAGCACGGAGCCCGCCTGGCATGACCGCAACCTGCGCGAGCTGGGGCGGCAGGCATCGGCCAGCCGCGTCTTCGCGCACATCCGCGCCACAACAGGTACGGCCATCCAGCAGACAAACTGCCATCCGTTCCGGCATGGCAAGTGGCTCTGGATGCACAACGGGGCGCTCGCGGACTTCCCGAAGGTCAAACGCGATATGGCCATAACGGTGGATCCGGGCCTGTATCCGGAGATCGAAGGATCAACGGACTCCGAGATGTTCTTCTACCTCGCACTGACCTTCGGGCTCGAGGAAGACCCGCGCGCGGCGGTCGCCGAGGCCGTGGGATTCATCGAGGACGCAGGACGGCGCCGCGGCGTCGGGCATCCCGTTCAGATGACGGTCGCAACCACCGACGGCGATACCACCTGGGCGTTCCGCTACTCCAGCCAAGGCAAGTCGCGGTCCCTCTTCACCAGCAGGGACATAACGCCCCTTCAAGCCCTGTACCCGGAGAACGAGCTGCTCAATAAACTCTCGGACGACTCCCGGCTGGTGGTCTCCGAACCCTTGGGCGACCTGCACGGGGCGTGGCAGGAAGTGCCGGAATCCACCTGCGTCGTTGTCCACGGAGGCGAGCAGCAACAGTATACGTTTGCCCCTGCGGCCCGTTGAAGGAGTGCCCGACGGCGGTACGCACCGGCGCGCCCGGTTGCCTGTCAGGTGCGCCCAGGGGAGGGCCTGCGCTCGGCACGATCCCGGATACCCCGCAGCATCCGTCCGGTCATGACCCAGCTGACCATCTCCACCGGTTCTACGAGCGCCCGGCCCAGCCGGTGAGGTAGAAACCCACTCGCGGACGGCGCCGCTCAGCAGGTCTAATGGTCGGGACACGGAACGGTCAGCGCACGCACCGAAGGGAACGGCATGAGCGAAGAACGCCGCAGGGAAATCGGGGAATCTGAAGCTCCGGTCGAGGACGAGCTGCAGGAGTCCTTTGAGAACACCATTACCGAGGGGGCGGAGCGGCTGCACCGCACCTTCCGCAATGTTCTGGTGACCGGGGTTTTTGGCGGCCTTGAGGTGGGGCTGGGCGTCATGGCTTACCTCGCCGTGATGTACCAAACCGGAGATCATCTGCTGGCCGGAATTGCGTTCAGCGTGGGACTAATTGCCCTGTTCCTCGCACACAGCGAGCTCTTTACCGAGAATTTCCTGATGCCGATCGCCGCCGTGGTTGCCAAGGAGGCAAGCCTGCGGCAACTCGGTAAACTCTGGGGCGGGACGCTTCTGGGCAACCTTGCCGGCGGCTGGGTCATTATGTGGTTCGTCATGCAGGCCTTTCCGCAGTGGGAGGACACCATTGCCGAATCTGCACGGCACTTCACCGACGCACCGTTTTCCCTGCAGACCGTTGCGCTCGCGGTCCTGGGCGGAAGCACCATCACGCTGATGAGCCGCATGCAGCAGGGTACGTCCTCCGACCCGGCCAAGATCGTTGCCACAGTGATCGGGGGATTCCTTCTCGCCGGGCTCCAAATGTTCCATTCAATCCTGGATTCCCTGCTGGTCTTCGGCGCCATTCAGTCTGGTGCCGGCATCACCTACCTAGAGTGGCTCACCTGGTTTAGCTACACGCTGCTCTTCAACGTGCTGGGGGGACTGGTGCTGGTCACAGCCCTCCGCCTGGTCCGGACCAAGGAACTGCTGAAGGAACGCCGTGCAGGAGCTCCCGCAGACCCGGATGCCTCCCGCCGGAACGGCTAGGCCTGTGGCGAGCTAACCTACGGTTCCTCAGTGCCGGGCCGGACGCCTGACCACGACGCCGTGCCACCGGACCCGGGGAAAACGGCTTGTTTCACGGCACTGTCCCCGGCGACCGTCGTGGAGACGTAGTAAAGCGAAAGATCGGGCACATCCGGGTTGTAGGGCCCGTACAGGCCCGGCGCGAGCGCCACGAGCCGGCCGTCCATAAGTCTGCCGCTGAACCAGGCGGCGACGCGGTAGTCCACCGACGAGGCATTCACGACCATTGGGTAACCCGGGTACGCGGCACTGGCGCCCTCGGCGGCCGGCTTCGCCAGGCCGACCTCGTAGCGGGCACAGACAGCGAGGATGTCCCCGATGGTGTCCGTCCAAGCGAAGGGGTCGAAGGTTACGGCGGCCCCGGTCGATGGTTCGGCCAGCGCGAGAACGCCCCCCACCGCCTGGGTCAGCCCTGCCAGCTGTGGTTCCAATACGGGCGGTGCATCCGCGGCGAGGCCCCGGAGCGTTTCGTCGACAGCTCCGGCCGCCTCCGGGGATCCAACAAAACCGAAGGTCCCGTCCTCGATCCGCATGAGGGAAATCGCCTGGTAGAGAGGCCCCTTGCCGTCGGCCCCGAGCAGTTCGGAGCAGATTTGCTCTTCTGTTGCCTCGGCCGCTTCGTCAGCTTCAGCGGGCTGCCCGGCGGACTGCCCGGCGGACGACGACGCCGACGGTGACGCGGTCTGTGGAGAAGCATCAGACCCGGCATCCGTGCACCCGGTAAGGAGCAACAGGGCAAGGACAGGGACGGCAGCGGTTTTTCTCATGATTCCCCCGGAGAATGTGAACAGTTGTCCCACCCTAGCGGCATTGCAGCCCTGCCTCCGCCTGAATGGCGTTAGCCCAGCGCGGCGTGCGGGTAGGCGGCCTCGCGCTGCTGGAACTGGAGCACATCCTTGTTCCGGATGACGCCGTCCTGGATTTCAATGGCTTTCCGGATGGTGTCGTTGTCCTGCCAGGCCCCCGGTCCGGCAAGCACCGTTTCCAGGAAGGGCAGCAGCGCTTCGCTGATTTCCCAGCTGGCCGAATTCCAGAGGTAGGACGGGCTGTGGTCGACGGCGTAATAGTCGATGTGTTCGCCCACCTGGAACATGGGGTCCGCGAACGTGGTGGTCTTCGCCCACTCAAAACCCATGCCCTCATCGCAGGAAACATCCACGATCAGGCTGCCGGGCCGGAAGCCGGCCAGGTCGTCGGTGCGCAGGTAGGTAAGCGGTGCGTTGGGATCCTGCAGGGTGCAGTTGACCACAATGTCCGCTTCGGCGAGGAACGGTGCCAGCGGTACCCGGCCGTGTTCGGTAATGACTTCGCTGAGGAACGGTGCCTTCGGATCATGGTCGAACTGGATGATCCGCGCCGAGTGGATCGGTGATCCGACGGCGGCGACATCACGGTTGGTCAGCACCTGGACGTCGTGGATGCCGTGTGCGTTCAGGGCGGTGACGGCGCCTCGGGCGGTGGCACCGAAGCCGATGACGACGGCGCTCAGCCGCCGTCCGTAGTCGCCCGTGGAACCGGTGAGGGCCAGGGCGTGCAGCACGGAGGAGTAGCCGGCGAGCTCGTTGTTCTTGTGGAACACATGCAGGCCGAAGCCGCCGTCGCTCTTCCAGTGGTTCATTGCCTCGAAGGCAATCAGCGTCAGCTTCTTGTCGATTGCCAGCTGGGTGATCGACCGGTCCTGCACGCAGTGCGGCCAGCCCCAGAGCGTCTGGCCGTCCCGGAATTCGGCCAGGTCCGCGGGCTGCGGCTTGGGGAGGAGGACGACGTCGGCCTCCGCCAGCAGCTGTGTGCGCGGAAGCATCGCTCCCACGAGAGGCTTCAGGAAATCGTCTGAGACGCCGAACGTCTCGCCGTAACCTTCTTCAAGGATGAGCTGCTGCCGGAGCTCGGGCTCGATCCGCTCAACGTGCAGCGGGTGGATTGCCAGCCGCCGCTCAGCTGGTTTGCGCGTGCTGGCGAGAATGCCCAGCGTGAGGCCGTTCGAAGGGGCGCTCACTTTTTGCGGCTTGCGGCCTGGGTGCCGGCCTTGTCCGCAGAGCTGGATGGAGCTGCCGCGGCCCTCTTGTCGGCTCGTTTTTCCTTGATGGATTTGCCGGACTTTTTGGATGCTGCTTGGCGCGGGGACTTGTCTGACATGTCAGCTCCTGTAGGCGGAACCGAAGAGGTTCCTGACTTTGAACCCTACAGGTACGGTCCTAACCGGCTTTGTCCGTGCCTGGGCAGGAGGCGCTGATCCGGTCTGCGAAGCCGGCAAGTGACTCGATGAACGCATCGGGGCCCAGCACCTTGAACGGAGCATCAAAGCGCAGGACCCAGGACATCAGCCCTGCCCAGGACCACGACCCCACCCGCACCCGACAAAGGGCGCCGGAGACCTGCTCCAGTTCACCGTCGCCCAGCCACGGTGCCACATCGGCTGCGGGCAGCTCCAGGAGGAACTCCGCGTAACACGGCCACACGGCGTCGGACTCCGATCCCTTTTGACGGGCGGCCAGGAACGCGGCGGCGTCCCCTCCCGGAACGGGACGCCGGGTGAAGGTACTTCCCGCGGGGAACTTCGGCGTGAGCCGGTCCAGCCGGAAGATACGCCAGTCCTCCTTATCCAGGTCCCAGGCCACCAGATACCAGCGGCCTCTGCGCGCGACGACCGCATGCGGCTCCGCGCGGCGGGCCGGCCCGGAGGTGTCTCCGCCATAGTCGAAGCGGACAATTCTCTGGTCGCGGACGGCGGCGCTGAGCGTTTCAAGGACAGTTGGGTCAACCTGTGCAGTCGATGCGCCGGTGTCGGTGAAGCGGATGGCGTCGATGCGGTGCCGCAGCCGGGAGGGCATCACCTGCCGCACCGTGGTCAGTGCCCGGGCAGCCGCGTCGCCCGTGTCCACCCCGCTGGACGGCGCGCTTTGCAGCGCCACGGCAATGGCCACGGCCTGCTCGTCGTCGAACAGCAGCGGCGGCAGGTCTGACCCGGCGGCCAGCCGGTAGCCGCCGTCGGGCCCCTTGACTGCGGTGATGGAGTACCCCAGCCCGCGGAGCCGGTCTACGTCCCGGCGGACGGTGCGCGGTGCCACGTCCAGACGCTCGGCCAGGACTTTCCCCGGCCAGTCCCGCCGGGACTGCAGCAGGGAGAGCAGGGTGAGCATTCGCGAGGAGGTTCCGGACATTCTCCGAGTATTCCTGAAGAAGAGGACACATCCTGTCCGCTACCAGGTCCAGGCTGGGTTCAACGGCACAAACCGTGTCGAAACGAGAGGACAGATCCCATGAGCATCACCACCACTACCCACCTGAACTTCCGCGGTACCGCCGGACGGGCTCTGGAGTTCTACCAGGCGGTCTTTGGCGGCGCCCTGACGGCTGCGACCTATGGCGACTTCGGTATGCCAAAAGAGGTTCCCGGTGCTGAGAAGATCGTGTTTGGGCAGGTCGAAACCGCGGACGGCTTCCGGCTGATGGCCTATGACATTCCCGGCCAGGACACCGCCGACACCACCGTAACGGCGGGAACCACCCGCCGCGAGAACGGCACCACCGTTACGGACCGCACGTTCTTCCAGTCGCTGCGCGGGCAGAGCCTGGAGGAAGTGCTCACCCTCTGGGACCGGCTTGCCGACGGCGCGGACATCATCGAACCGCTCGCTGCCTCCGCGTGGAGCCCCGGCTTCGGCATGCTCACCGACCGCTTCGGCGTCACCTGGGTGATCGACGTCGAAGCCCCCTACAACGGGTGAGCTGAGGACGGTGCTCTAGGCCCGCTCCCTCTGAATCCGTTCAGTGCGGTCCCGGATGCACTGGAGCTTTTTCATCGGGTAGGGTCGTGGCATCTTGGGGGGGAGGACATCACCGGAATGAAACCGCGGATCGCACCAGCCGCTGTACTGCTGATCCTGCTTACCGCATGCACTCCGGAAGGCAGCTCCGGCGGCAGTCCTCCGGAAACTTCCGCCGAGTCGGTACAGCCCATCGAACAGGCTCCCTTCGACGCTGCCGCTTACGTGGAGGAGGCGCTGGACCATATCGAGGAGCTGGCCCTGTTCGTCCCGGCCATCGACTGGGCAGGGATCCGCGCCGAAACCCTGGACCGGATCTCCGGAGTCACCGCCCCGGAAGAGACCCACGCCGCGCTCGCGGACGCACTGGACCAGGCCGGCGGCAGGCACAGCGCTCTGCGCGGGCCGGTCAGCAACGTTGGCTACAGCTACATTGCGGCTCCGGAGGCCAGTATCACAGCCCCCGGAATCGCCGTCGTCGACGTCCCCGGCTTCCGCTCCCCCCGGCCCGAACACGTTGATGAATATGCGGGCAGGGGAAACGAGCAGATCCTTGCTGCGGCCCCGGATGCGTCCTGCGGCTGGATCGTGGACCTGCGGAAGAACTACGGGGGAAATATGTGGCCGATGCTCGGTGCCCTCAGTCCGCTGCTCCCGGACGGGCCGCTTATGCAGCTCATCGACCGGGACGGCCGCACCACGGAGGCGACTCTGCTCCCGGACGGTGTCTACCTGGGACAGGAGCTCCTGGCACCGGCCGCCGCGGCCAAGGAGACCGGCAAACCCGTGGCGCTGCTGCAGTCGGACGGGACCTCCAGTTCTGCGGAGGCAGTGCTGCTGTCCTTTGCCGAGAAACCGGGTGTCCGCAGTTTCGGAGTCCCCTCCTCCGGACTGGCCACCGGGAATGCGGTGCGGACGCTCAGCGACGGAACGGGGCTGCGCATTACCACCAGCTACATGGCCACGGCATCGGGACAGTCCGCCGACGGCGGGCCGCTGCAGCCGGATGTCCTCACCGAAGATCCGCTCGCTGCGGCGACGGACTGGCTGCGCGGGGAGTGTGAGGGGCCGCTGTAATCTTTGGGAAAACCAAACTCCGGGAGACTTCGTATGGCATGTGACGGCTGCAGTACGGCTTCAAAGCTCGACTTCGAGTTCAGCATGGCTTTCCAGCCGATTTACGACGCCGTTGAGCGGCGTGTGTGGGGCTACGAAGCGCTGGTCCGGGGCATGAACGGTGAGGGCGCTCGCGAAGTGCTGTCCAAGGTCTCAGCGGAACAGCTGTACCGGTTCGACCAGGATTGCCGGGTCAAAGCCATCGAGCTGGCGTCACGGCTCTTTCCTGCAGGGGAGGAGCTGAAACTGTCCATCAACTTCCTGCCGAAGGCGGTCTACGAACCTGCAGCCTGCCTCAGAGCGACCCTGCGCGCTGCCCGGCAGTTCAGTTTCCCAATGTCCTCGATCATGTTCGAGTTCACCGAAAACGAAGAAGTGCGGGACACAGCCCACCTCACAAACATCATCACTGAATACCGCCGGCACGGGTTCACCACCGCCCTGGATGATTTCGGTGCCGGATATGCAGGCCTGGGACTGCTGGCTGATTTCCAGCCGGATCTGATCAAAATCGATATGAGGCTTATCCGGGGAATCGACACCAGCCCGGCCCGCCGGGCGGTCGTGGACGGCATTCTGACGATCGCCACGGAACTGGATATTGCTGTCCTGGCTGAAGGCATCGAAAGTGAAGATGAATTCGTTGTCCTGAAAGAAGCCGGCATTCGGCTGTTCCAGGGTTATTGGTTTGCCAAGCCGGCGTTCGAGGAGCTCCCGCCGGTGGGTGCAGCGCTGCCGACGGTTTGACGGTAGTCGCCGCTGGCCCGTACCAAACTTGCCAGCCTAATCCAGGGCCGGTCAGGTTCATACGATTATTTTCCGTCCGGTAGAAACTTGGCTTGACCGGTTCCATTTCTGGTTTTTAGGGCTAAGGGTGTTGGTACTGCACCGATCCCCCCGATTTGAGCGAGGGAATATGAGTACCGCCGCGTTATCCGGAACTGGCCAAAGGGCCTCAGAGGCTTCCCCCTGCGACACGCTGTGGTGGACGCTCTTGATTGAGTCGGGACGGAAGGGAGCCGGAGATGAGGTCGTCCGGCGTCTGGTCGGTCCGCTCAGCGCCCAGGCGCGTACCTGGGGGAGCTCCCGGTTTGGGTTTGTACGGAATTTTGATTCGGAGAATCCCCAAGTGCGGCTTCACCTTCGCGCCCCCCGCGAAGTGGTGGACCGGGTATGGAAATTCGCCCATGCGGTTGCCGAGGAGCGCGCACCGCAGGCTGGACCCGTCGAGCTGACCGAACTGCAAAGCCTGGTTTATCCGCCGAAGCACGGACAGCCCGTGCCTGAAGCCCTTGAAACGGTCTTCGCACGCTACGGCGGGGAGGAAGGCCTGCAGCTGGTAGCGGAAGTATCCGAGTTGGCATCCGACCTGGCCATCTGGGCGGTTAACCGGTTTCCTGCCGGAAAAACCCGGGAACCGCTGGCTGCACTGCTTCTTTTTGATGCCTGCCACAGCATGATGTGGGGAACCCGGTCAGCGCGGTGGCCCGACCGCAGGACCGTCAGCTGGGACTATTACTGGGATGCCCACCTGCACGCGTGCACCTCTGCGTTAGGCAACCGCGCCGAGCGGGGCCGCCAGACGATGAGGGACCGGCCCCTCCCCGGCACCAGGTCCGCTCACCGGAGCATGGCGGCACTGGTATCCGAACCATCGGTGGAGATGTGGCGCAAACGGTGGGTGCGGGCCATCGACATGTACCTGTTTCGGGCGGACAAACAGCGGGTTAGCCGCGGTGCGCACCAAATGGTCCTGACCGAGAGCATGCTCCTGTGCAACCGGATGGGGATTTCCCTTCAGCAGGAGGCGGTGCTCGGCTTCCATGCACAGGCCTGGAGCAAGGACCTGGAGAAAGCAGGAGGGAATGTGTGATGTGGGCCGAGGTGTCGACAAATCCAACGCGGCGCTTGCGCTAAACGAAACGCTCCTGGAAAAGGATCGGCCGGGCGTAGATAACCGGTGCGGGGCGATGGGCACTGCACCGGACCGTACATAGTAGCGGAGTGATTATCGTATGGCATGCGGTACGGGCTAGTATATTCACGAACTGCATGAAAGCTGGCGATGCCGTAGCGGCAGGACAGGAGCTATCTGATGGCTGGCACGGCACCTCGTAAGCGGCGCGCACGAGGTTCTATCGATCCCGAGGAGATCCTTGAAGGTGCCTTCGAGATCGCCGGCAGGGATGGGCTCGAAGGACTCAGCATGCCCAACCTTGCAGCCCACCTTGACGTTGGGGTCACCAGCATCTATTGGTACTTCCGGAATAAGGAAGACCTCCTGCGGCAGATGAGCGCCCGGGCCCATGCCAAGATCCAGGCGAAGGTACCTGCGCCCTCTGATTATGATCCGAGGGAGTGGCGGCAGTTCCTCATCGATTCAGCAAACTTCCAGCGGGCTGCGTCTGCGGAGGACGATCTACTCGTCGACCTCGTCTACCTGCGCACCGGTTCCTACTCGCGGACGACAACCCATACAGTGTACGAGGGACTCGAGAACATCATCGCGTTCCTTGTGGAGGCTGGATTCTCCCCGCGCTCCGCGTGGATGGTTTTCTCTACGCTGAGTGTTTACCTTCGAGGCCTGATGATCGCCGAGCGCGTTCGCCGGATCAACCAAACGCCGCCAGAGGGCCTGCAGCAGCTAAACCTGCTGGACGCGGAGAAGATGCCGCTGCTCACTGAGCTGGTCAGGACCGAGCCGATGATCATCGACAACACTGGTGATGAAGCCTTCGAATTCGCTGTGGCGCATATCCTCGATCAGGCCGAGACGGTTTTGGACAAAGAGCGAGGAACAGCCGCATCGGATTGACGGGGAGTCCGTGTCCTGGAAAAGAACGCCGTCGACCACTCCCAGTTGCTCGATTTGCCCTTCAATGATTTAGCCATCGGGTGGCCCGCTGAGTCCCATCGTTCCGCCGGCTCGGACAAACGAGCAATCGATCAGGATGTAGGAGCCCCGCGGTGCTTCGACGATTCCGAAACCCTGGCCATGGCCTAGCTCACCTGCCCGGCGTGACGGTGGCAGTGCCCCGGGCCATTTTGTCTCCGGCGGCGTCCTCGGTCCACACATCCAGCTCTACGGTCAGGCCATCGTCGCCCGGTATCACTGCCGTGATGACGCCCAATGCCCTGACCGTCCCCCTGCTGTTGGGCTTGCGAAACTGCACTTCGAATTTGTGGAGGCGTCCGTTCTCTCCCATCCATTCCCTCAGGAGCGCATGAAGATAGGAGATCTGAAGGTTGCCCATTCCAAAGGCTCCATCCATCCCGGCCGCGCGGCCAGCTTCGTCATCCATGTGAATGGGAACGAATTCGTAATTCACGGCAGCGTACCGGTTCCAGTTCGCGAGCCCCGTCTCGCGAACGAATGGCCCGATAACGGTGCCGACATCGATGGTGTTGGTATCAATCGTGGTCATGGCCATGGTCTCCTGCGGTCGGGGGTTCAGTAACGGATGAGGGTCATGGTGGAGCGCTTTACGCCTTCTCCCCGCTGGTTGATCCACGTGTCCTCGGTGGTTGTCATGAGCATCTGCCCCAGGCGGCCCTCGCGTTCGGCGTATCCCGAGAGCCGGTTGGTACTCGTGATTACATCACCTGGGCGTATTGCCACGCCGTACTCGACGGACATGCCGCCGTTGAGCTGGTACTTGAGTCCGGGCCCTTCGATGCCGATCTGTTTCTCAGTGCGATCAGGGTTGAGGTGGTCTACTGTCACGGCGGCCGGGTGCAGCTCAGTCTCCGCCTCGATCCAGCCAAAGGGATTGAACTCCTCCGGTGCGACGACGGTTGATTTGCTGGTGGACAAGTACCGCGCCGGAGGGGGTTCAGGCCAGTACACGGCTAGGGACCACCGGCGGATGTCGGAGGAGGAGACTGGATAACTGACCCGTCGGCTTATCTGGGTGCCAACGGCCTCCTTCATAGCTGCGGTGATGCTGCTCTTCATGATGCTTCCTTTCTTGTGGTCCCTCGCTGGGCCAGCGAGCGGATAAAAGCGTCGAGCTGGCGGATGGTGCGGCACTCGACGACCTCGTCGCAGTGGGGTGCGTAGTGGCCCATAGCGGCGTCGCCGTCCCGCCAGAGCCTTGGGTGCTCAGGGTTCAGCCAGAAGATGCCCGCGCTCCTGGCATGGATGTCAGCCAGGGCATCCGCACATGGGTCCCGATAGTTGTTGCGTCCGTCGCCGAGGATGAGCACAGTGGTTTGTGCATCGATGCTGTTGATGTGGTGTTCTACGAAACTCGTGAAGGCGTTTCCGTAGTCAGAGTGCCCGTCGATCCAGACTCCACGGTGCTCCCTATTGATGCGTTCCGTTGCCTTGGTGATGGAACGGACATCGTGGATGAGGTCAGTGACCTCATCGGTACCGTCGACGAATACGAATGATCGATGGCGAGAGAAGTGGGCGCGCAGCGCGAAGGCAAGCTGTAGGCCAAAGGCCGCGAAGCTCGCGACTGAGCCAGAGATGTCGGCAAGAATGACCAGCCGGGGTTTCGGTGCCTTCGGGGACTTGAACTCGAGGTTAACCGGTATGCCGCCGTGGGAGAGGGAACGGCGAAGCGTTCGGCCTAGGTCCACTGTCTGCGCCGAAGATCGTCGCTTCTCCTGCAGGAAGTTCCCCAGGGCGGAAGCCATCGGTGCTATCGCCGCATCCATGAGCTTGACGGCGTCGGCCGATGCCGTAAGGAATTCGGTGTCTTCGGGCAGCGGGTGCCGAAGCATTCCGGCCAGGTCCGCCGCGCCCATTTCCGCGGCAAGCCTGTTGCGCACCTGGCTCTCTACGATTCGCTCGAACTCCTCTAAGGCTTCGGCTGACTTGCGTTTCTGAGTCCGTTCCGTGATCCACGCCAGCGCCGGAGTGTCATACGAGGCCGGTGGGAGGATCTCTTCCCGGAGTGAGTCCAGTCTGAGTGCCTCCATCGTGCGGTAGATGTAATAGGTACCCGCAGACCGCCTCCCCGGTTTGATCCGTGCATGGCGGGCGATGGCCTCCGTAGCGATCTCCTGCAGCAAATGGCGGTTCGGGTGGGTGAGCGCTTCGACGAGGGCAGCGCGTAGTTCACCGTCTGTCAGGGCACCCAACGGGCGATCAGCCCCGTCCGTACGGCCGGCAAAGAAGAGGGTAAACAAGAGGTCAAACGTTGGTCGATGGTCAGCCTGCTTGATGATGCTGGCAGCGAGCGACGCCTTTACCTCGGCGGGGTCGCCTAGATCGATGTGGAGCAGGGCTTCCACAGCCGTGATGACGTCGCTCGTGGCAACAGGTATTCGAACCCGCCGGAGCTCCGCCGCGAGCGCGTGGATAGTGGCTATCATGCGCTGCTCAACTCGGTCTTCAGAACGTCGAGGTCGGACTTGTTCTTGAGGAGCACGTTCGCATACTCAAGAACAAGAGCGTCAGTGACGTCCGGGGCGCCGATGAGCTTGAGTGTGCGTGCCCAATCAAGCGTCTCAGAGACGCTCGGACGTTTACGAAGGTCCATGGCGCGCAGCGTCGCAACTGTTTCCGCAATCCGGCCGGCAAGCCGATTTTCGATGCCGGGGATTCGTGCCTGGATGATCGCTTTCTCTCGTTCCGGCGTCGGATAGTCGAGGTGCAGGAAAAGGCAGCGCCGCTTGAGAGCTTCGGTGAGATCGCGATTTCCATTGGAGGTGAGGAAGACACGGGGGATTTGGGAAGCACGGATGGTCCCCAGCTCGGGAACGCTGACCTGGTATGAGCCGAGGAACTCCAGAAGCAGTGCCTCTGATTCCGGATCCAACTGGTCAACCTCGTCAATTAGGAGCAACACGGGCTCGGTGGCCCGGATGGCGTCGAGGAGGGGCCGGGAGAGAAGGAACTCCTCGGTAAACATGCTCTCCACCTTGCTGTCCCCCTGAGATGCCTGAATCGCCAGCAACTGGCGCCGGTAGTCCCACTCGTAGAGGGCACGGGACTCATCGATGCCCACGTGGCATTGGAGGCGAATCAGGCGTGACCCCGTCGACGCCGCGACGGCGAGCGCGAGCTCTGTCTTTCCCGTGCCTGCGGGCCCCTCAATCAGCAGTGGTTTCTCAAGTGCTTCTGCAAGATAGACCGTCGTTGCAAGCGCGGTATCGGCAAGGTAGCGCTGCGCGCTGAGAGCAGCCTGAACGGCTGTTCCGTCGACGAACATGTGCGGGGACGCCGGGGCATTAATCATGATGCCGCTCCTGAAAAGTGTTATCGGATAGCTAGCCGTGAGGCTTACAGTAAACCATTTGACAGGGATAGGTCGAGGTGTCAGTCTGATCGTGCGGACGCCGAGGTCCGTGACGACAAACTGAGGACGTGCTCTGTGAACCGCGAAGCAAAAGGTGGTGGCTCGTGCAGGAGAGCAGCGGGCACCACGCCCGTCGTGAACGGGGCAGCCGGGTGATCGAGGCCGCACGCCCCGCGCGCTCGGCGCGGGTTCAGTACGAGGCGTGGAACCGCCGCGCTACCCCGGCGGTGGAGATGGTGCGTGAGGGTGTGTGGTCGATCCCGACCGCCATTCCGGACAACCCGCTGCGGTACGTGATGGCGTACGCGATCGCAACGGCAGACGGTCTCGTGCTCATCGATACGGGCTGGGACTCGCCGGAGTCCTGGACCGACCTCACCGACGGTATCGACCAGACCGGGCACACCGTCGAAGACGTGACGGACGTGCTCCTGACGCATTCACATCTTGATCACCACGGGCTCACCGGCCGGGTAGTCGAGCGCAGCGGGGCCCGCGTTCACATGCACGCCCTCGAATCCAGCTCACTTATGGCCCTGCAGGGGGCGAGCGGCCGCGGTAACGGGTGGTTCACCCAGCATGGCATGCCGGAGGACCCCGCCACCGTTACGGAGTTTGAAAACCATGCCGGCTATTTCATCGCGGCCTACACACGAATGAAGCCCGGCGATCTCGACCTTGTCGATCTCTCAATCCCGGTCGGCGCGCTGCCCTCCCTCAGAGCCATCTGGACGCCCGGGCATACGGCGGGGCATATGAGCTTTCTCCTGGAGGACGAAAAGCTGCTCTTCTCTGGCGACCATCTGCTCCCGCGCATCACACCCAGTGTGAATTGGATGTCAGGCCAGCTGGGGAATCCGCTCGGAGACTACTTGGCCTCGCTTGCCCGCGTTGCGGAGCTCGACGCCGATGAAGTCCTCCCAGCGCACGAGTACCGATTCGAGGGTGCTGTGGAGCGTGCCGGCCAGTTATTGCTCCACCACTCGCATCGCCTCGAGGAGATCGAATGCGAGGTAGATGACGGGGCCACGACCTGGCAGATAACGAGGGCCATTTCCTGGTCGCGGGGTTGGGAAACGCTGACGGGGCCCATGAGGCAGATGGCCATGTCCGAGACCCTCGCACACCTGGAACACCTCGAATTCATGAGCCGCGTTCACCGAATAACCGGTTCACCCATCCGATGGGCAACCACAGCCTAATCCACTTGCTCACTGACCGACCCAGCCGAGAGGGAAGACATGGACCCGTACGCATACCGCAAACAGAACTACACGTTGGACGAGGATCAGGAGCTGGTTCGAGAGGCGTTCACCGACTTCTTTGCGAAGGAGGTCCCGACCACCCGTGTGAGGGG
This sequence comes from Arthrobacter sp. 3Tela_A, assembly GCF_049311025.1. Taxonomy (NCBI): domain Bacteria; kingdom Bacillati; phylum Actinomycetota; class Actinomycetes; order Micrococcales; family Micrococcaceae; genus Arthrobacter; species Arthrobacter sp. 3Tela_A. The sequence goes on along the minus strand of NZ_JAXIOM010000011.1, from coordinate 14,233 downwards.
GGCGGAGCCGCTCGGCTTCGATGAGTCGCTCTGGGGGAGTGTTGTTGAGCTCGGGCTAACGTCAATGGCGATTCCCGAGGACCATGGCGGGGACGGTGCCGGACTCGTTGAAATGGCCCTGGCCATGGAGGAGGTCGGACGGTCCCTTGCACCTGTGCCGATCATTGAACATGTAGTCGCCACCCGGCTTCTTGCAGCCGCCAATGATCCGGTGCACGCAGGACTCCTGGCCGCAGCAGTTGAAGGAACGGAGATGCTCGGGTTCTCGCCTAGAGCCTTCTCCGGCCGCCAGATCGTCAGTCACGCGGCTGTGACCCGGACAGTCGTCGGCTTTGTCGACGGCAATCTCGTACTCCTCTCTGAAGCCGAGCCTCGTGCGCACGTTCCCAACCAGGCATCACTGCCCTATGCGTGGGTGGATCCGGGGGCTTCGCAGGTCACCCATATCGCCGCGATGGACGCCCCTGGGCTCTTCGGTCTCGGTGGAAGGGAGTGGCGTGTCCTCATGGCATCTGCACTCACCGGACTGACGGAAGCGTCGTTGCAGATCGGCGTCGAGTTCGCTAAGACCCGCGAGACCATGGGGACCTTCATCGGGAAGCTCCAGGGTGTTCAGTTCCCCCTCGTCGACGTGCACATGTGGGTGTCAGGTTCGCGAAATCTGGTCCGCCGGGCTGCATGGTTCATGGACCAGGAGCCCGAGGCAGAACAGGCGCTGCCCTACGAGGCATTTGCTTATGCGGCCGAAATGGCGGCTAAAGGAACGTCTATCGCGGCTCACGTCCAGGGCGGACTCGGGTTCATCGCCGAGTCCGACGCAAGCCTGTACTTTCTCCGCGCGAAGGGCTGGGCTCTGGGGGCTGGAGACCCCGTGGAGTCACTGCGGGAAGCGGGCCGACTGGTGCTCGAAGAGCATCGGCAAAAGCGTGCAGCCGAGTCGGCCGCCGCATGATCATCAGACCGAGTCAGGAGCAAAACCATGGACTTTAGTGAAATTGAGCTGGACACGGAGCACGCCGCCCTGCTGAGTGAGATACGTGCATTCGTCAAGGAGCACATCACGGATGAGGTCCGCCGGTACGAAATCGAGACGGGGCACGGTTTCAACGAGAAGGTGCACCTGGCACTGGGGGAGCGCGGCTGGATCATGCCCCAGTGGCCTCGGGACCGGGGAGGGGCAGGTATGGATCCGCTAGGCATCTATCTGCTCACGCGTGAGCTCGCGCGGGCCAAGATGCCGTTCCCGACGGTGAGCACAACCCGGCTGGCGGTCACTGCTGTGGAACAGTTCGGGTCCCCCGAGATAAAGGAAGATGTGTTGCGGGGAGTTGCCGACGGTACCGTGCGCATTTCTCTCGGCTACACCGAACCCCACGGCGGTTCCGACGTTGCCATGTCGCGGACCCGGGCGGTTAGAGACGGAAATGAATGGGTTATCAACGGTGCCAAGATGTTCACTACGGGGGCGCAGCACACTCAGTACTGTTTTCTAATTGCCCGATCGGATCCGTCCCTGCCAAAGCACAAGGGCCTCAGCATGTTCCTGGTTCCGCTGGATCTGCCGGGCATCGAGATCCAGCCAATCCGCGCCTTCAGCGGTGAGCGGACGAATATGGTCTTCTACGACGACGTCCGGGTGCCGGAGCGGTATCTCCTGGGTGAACCCAACGGAGGCTGGACGGTACTGCGCGGACCGCTCGACGCTGAGCACGGCGGCCGTCGTGATGTCTCCCAAGGCCTGCAAGAGCTTTCAATGGCTGCCAGCTTCATCCAGGAAGTGCACGAGGGGTTTGAAACCGTACTCGACTGGGCGGACGCATCGGGTCTGGTTGGGCCCGCGCTGCTGGAGCGCCTCGGGCGCCTTGCGATGGAGATGGATGCTTCACTCGCTACGCCAGGTCCCGCCGGTCGAATTAAAGGCGGAGAGACAACTGTCTGGGCTGGGGCAGAAATGCTCGACATCCTCGGCCCGGAGGGACTCATCGACTTTGGCCGTTCGGACGCCCTCGGAGGCGGCGTTGCGGAGTTCGTGAATAGATTCGCCCAGGGAACCATCACGTACGGCGGCAGCGTCGAAGTGTTCCGGACGATCATCGCGCAGCACGAACTCGGACTTCCCCGCATGGAATATCCCGGCAGCCGGGCATTTGTTACCACTGCCTCCTAATCAGCTGACGCAACACGGACAGATCGGAGAGCAACAATGTCCATCGGAAGACTGTTCCATCTCATCCATATGACGGGTGACCTGCCCGCGCTCGAAGCTTGGTATGACGACGTCTTCAGTGTCCGCCGCGGCTTCCTCGACAACAACTACATGCCCGGGGAGAAGCGTGATGCCTCCCTGGTCCTTTTGGGTGACTCAGTCATAGAGCCACTCGCCCCCGCCTTTCGGATCGAGGGCTGGGACCAGATGCCGCTGGGACGTTTCTACAACCGTTTTGGGAATCACTGGCATTCAATTGCCTGGTACTCGGATGACGCAGGCGAAATGTGGCAGCGGTGCGTCGACGGAGGTATCCGAGTCTTTGTCGAGGGCGGGGTCCTGACTGCGGAGCGCCCGGCGCCGAAGTCTGCAATCATGACCCATCCGAAAGACACGATCACGCAGCTCGAGTTCTTCAACCCCGCAGGCACCATCGATGCGCGTGATCCCCGCATCAACGGATCGGACTTTGACCCCGAGTGGTGGATCAAGAACCATCCGGTGAAGACGCCCGGGTTGGCGTACACCACTGTACTGACACGCGATCTTGACCGTGCGGTGAAGGTGTACTCCGGACTCCTCGGGGGAACGCTTCTCCATCGTTCGACCAGTGCGTTGACGGGGACGGAGGACGCATACGTGCAGCTGGGCGACACTGTCGTTCAGCTCTCTCATCCGATTGAAGACGGCACCATCGCTGCGGCAGACATGGAGAGAAACAATGAATGCCTGCACGCTGCGACCTTCCGGGTCCTCGATCTCGATGACACACGGCGCTACTTCGAATCGAAAGGAATCGCGACCGTCGCCCGGGATGACCACACCCTTATAACCGACCCGACGACCACGCATGGGGCTGCCTTCCGCTGGACGACATGGGATGTTCCAGGGGGCCCGCGCGACCGGGGATAACGGGGATAAGACAAAGCCAGATCATCTCATAACTCTTACCGAACGCCTTACCGCAAGTCCATTGACAAAGCAATTGGGCTTCCATACTGTGGTGCTGCATAGGTACCTGGCAGCGGTGCCGGCCTCACGTGCCGAAAGAGTCGATTCATCTACAACGACGTAGGAAGAAGACCTTCAATGAAACTAGGAATCACCAACAGGCGCCTGCTTCCCCTCGCGGGAGCATCGGCGGTGTTAGCCCTAGCATTGTCCGGATGCAGTGGATCAGCAGCCGGCGGCAGGGCTTCCGCGGAGGGCCCGAGCGTGGACTTCGGTGCGAGCATCGATGAATGGAATGCAGCTTTCGAGGAAGTCGACGGCAGCTGGGAACTCGTATGGGAGACGGCGAGTGCGGCTGCCAGTAGTTCCGGCGCGCACACGCAGGAGCTGGCAGACCTCATGGAGGAGCGCTCGGGCGGGAAGGTAACGGTCGAGGTCGCCTTCCAGCAGGCGATTTCGGGTAAGCCCCAGGACGGTGACGAGGCACTTGAGGATGGTCGCACCGATATCCACCTCCTCGTCCCGTTCCAGCAGCCGAGTGATTTCCCCGTTACCGGCCAGATCTTTCCGGAGCTGACCATCCAACGACCGGGTGGCTACCTCAGCGGATACCTCGCGGCGCTTGGAGCGACCAACGAAGTCGCCTGGGGTCTCCCCGAAATGCACGAGGAATTCGAGGACCGCGGCCTCACCGTTATGGCGCCCATGCCGACCCAGCCTGCTGCCTCACTCGCCTGCAGCAAACCGGTGGAGAGTCTTGCCGACTTGAAAGGCAAGCAGATTCGTGTTGGGCCGGCAGCTACATATGGCCAGATCGAGGCCCTGGGTGCGGTGCCTGTCTCAGTCGTGTTCGCGGACCTGTACGAGTCGCTTCAGCGCGGCATAGTCGACTGCATGGTTATCGGTACGTCCACGATGGCCCTGATCCCTGGAATGACTGAGCTTGCTCCCTACATCTACACACCCTCCGGTGCCAGCTTTGCGTCTACCACAGGAATCGACATTGTGGGTTCAGACTATGAGGAATGGCCGTTGCCGGTGCGCCAGCTGGTCTCTGACACGCTCGCTGAATACACACTCACAACCGTCTCCGAGACGTTCCTTCATCTGACGGAGCAGCATGAACAAGCAGTCGCTGCGGGTGGCGGCTTCTTCGGACTGGATGATGACGTAAACGAAGCCCTAGCCGCGTACAACAAAACGGTGCAGGACGGATGGAGCAGCAGTCCACATCTGGAGAACGGTGCCGCTTTCTCCGAAGAACTGACTGCATCTCTCGAAGAGTGGAACGACCTTATGGTCGAAGCAGGCTTCTCTGACGCGGACTTTAGCGACTACGAAAACTGGCTCAAGGAATCCCCGGACTGGGAGTCCTTCAACGAGGTCTATTACGAGCGGGTTCACATCCCGAACCGCCCCTCCTGAGTATCAGGTGCGCTCCGGCACAATCAACGGTGTTTCGGAGCGCACCTCCCTCGTCCGTGACCCGTTTCGTCCGCGTGGCAAGGCCGCCACGGAAAGTAGGTCCCCATGTCTTCTGAAGACCAGGTACAGCCCAAGGGGCCTGCCTTCCTCGCCCTGAGGATCTTCAACATCATCGCGAGCCTGGGCATCGTGGTCATGATGCTTCATATCCTCGCAAATGTGTTCACGCGGTACCTGTTCAACTCTCCCCTTCCGAACACGCTCGAATACGTCAGCTTCTGGTATCTGCCTATTGTCGCGGCCCTCGGCTTCGTCCTGGCCAAACACGCGAACGAATTCATCGATGCGCCCCTCATCTTCGACAAGCTCACCTGGGGAAACCGCCGCGTTCTGGTGATCATGTTTTCAGGGCTGGGGGTTGTTGTCTGCTCGGCGTACGCCTACTTCACGTTCGTCAACGAGGCGCTGCACGGGCTCAAGGTGCAGACCACCGGAGGGGTATCCTCGCTGCCGATCTGGCCGGTCTTCTTCCTGCTGCCCGCCGTATTTCTGATCCTGGTAGCCATGTATTTGATGGACTTGATAAAAGCGATCCGCGGGGATCTCGGAGTGCATGACACCGCCGACGACGACGACCCAGATGGATTCATACGGCAGATGGACGACGAGCAAAGAGTCGAGCCCACGCAGGGACCCAATCAACATCTCGGCGCCACGAAAAAGGAGACCCTCTGATGACGATCACGGCCGAGAAACGTAACCGCCGCAGAGTCGTTAGCGCTGGGCACCCCGGGCTTCAAGCTGGCCGCGGTCCCACCTGGGTCATATGGGCGTTGATAGCAGCGGCCATCGTCACGATTGCACTCATGTGGGTCGTCCCCGAGCGGGAGATGATCGGAGGACTCGCCGTCGTCCTCATGCTTATTCTCATGTTTATGAAGGTGCCAATTGCGTTCGCCCTGGCTATCCCGGGTTTGCTCGGGCTCTTCACGATCAACGGATGGCGCGCGGTAGAGAACCTGCTGACCGGCGCCCCCTATACTGCCATTTCCAACTGGTCGCTCAGCGTGCTCCCGATGTTCATCCTTATGGGAATGCTGCTTGGTTCTTCAGGAATCACGACCCGCGCGTACACCGCCGCACGACTCTGGCTCGGCTGGCTTCCCGGTGGGTTGGCGATCGGAACGAACGTTGCCGGTGCTGGCCTCGCCGCGGTCTCAGGATCAACCATAGGTATCACCTACGCTCTCGGGCGCGTCGGCATCCCCGAGATGCTCAAGAGGCAGTACGACCCCAAGCTTGCAATCGGGTCCGTCGTCATGGCTGGCCTGCCGGGCCAGCTTATTCCTCCGAGTACCTTCTTGATCATTGTCGCCGGGATCACGGGAGCTGCTGTTGGTCCGCAGCTCATCGCAGGCGTGCTTCCCGGGATTGCACTCGTGTTGGTGGTCTGCGTCTCCATACTCATCTACGCACTGATCAAACCCCGCTGGGCCGGTCGTGCTCCCGAGCAGCGTGCAACCGCCAAGGCAGCGGACCCGACCGAATACACGTTCCTCGACCGTGTACGGTCACTCGGCGGTGTGTGGCCTATCGCGGTGCTTATGATTGCGATCTTCGGGGCAATGTTTGGCGGAGTGCTTACGGCGACCGAGGCCGGCGCTCTCGGCGCATTCGTCGCCGTGCTCCTGACCCTGTGGTTCCGCCGCGGCGATAAGCCCTTTGGGTACATCGTTGAAGGCGCGGCCCAAACGGTTCTGAGCGTTGGCGCGATCTTCTTCATCCTGATCGGGGCGACCATCCTGAGTCACATGGTGGCCGTCACCCGCCTCGGTGCGCTCTTCTCCGACATGATCCTCAGCCTCGGGCTGGGACGCGTCGGCTTTTTGCTGGTTGTAATGGGGATCTACATAATTCTCGGCATGTTCATGGATCCCCTGGCGATTCTCCTGCTCACCATTCCGGTGCTCCAGCCCTCCTTCGAGGTGCTCGGAATCGACGTCCTGTGGTTTGGGGTCTTCGCCGTACTTATGGGGGAGCTGGCCATTCTTACTCCGCCGGTGGGAATGCTCACTTTCATCGTGCACAAGATGGTGCAGGCGAAGGAAGTAAATCTGGGGCAGCGCATCTCGCTCAAGGATGTCTTCATGGCAGTTGGCCTCTTCTTCCCCGCGATCATTGTCCTGACCATGCTGATGATCTTCTTCCCCGACTTCGTCACCTGGTTGCCCTCCCTCATGTGAACCCCTATCCCGGCGCATTGCACTGAGCCCCAGGCCGGGCTGCCCGTGATCCCGCCTTTCCTCTGATGCTCCAAGGAGAAACGCATGAAACTCGCCCCTGCCGAAGGCCGAACCCGGGCTGATATCGGCCGAATGCTCAACCCCAGGACGATCGCGATTGTGGGGATGAAGGATGATTCGCCTTTCCCGCAGTACGTGCAGCGCACGTTGGACCATAGTGATGCCACCGTGTACTTCGTAAGTCCCAAGTACGACACAGTGATGGGCCGGACTGCGTATAAGGATCTGACCGACATCCCTGGGAAGATCGATGTGGTCTACGCGGTCACGAATGCCGCAGTTTCGGTGAGCATCGCCGAGCAATGTGTCTCGCTCGGCATTGGCGGGCTTGTCCTCGTGGCGGGAGGCTTTGCAGAAGCCGGGGCGAACGGAGTTGAATTGCAGGGTCGGCTCAAAGCTGCAGCGGAGGCCGGGGGTTTCGCTGTGGCGGGCCCCAACGGGTTGGGCATTATCAATGTCCCCCACCAAGTGAGCCTGACGCTGGCAAGTGATCACAAACGCAGGCCGGGAGGAATATCTGTCATTTCCCAAAGCGGTGCCGTTCTCAGCGGCGTCGCGATGGCGGCATGGAGGCTTCCTTCAATTGGACTGAATGTCCTGGTGTCGGCGGGCAACGAGGCGGTCACCGACCTCGCGGACTACGTTGATTACCTCGTCGATGACCCGGGAACGACGGCGATCGGACTGGTGATCGAGAAGATTCGGCGCCCGGAGGCGTTCTTCGCGGCTGCCAAGCGTGCGATCCTCGCGGGTAAGCCCATAGTTGCGCTGAAGCTTGCCCGCAGTACGCGCACCCAGGAACTTGCCGCATCACATACCGGATCACTCACTGGCGATGCTTGGGTTTATGAGGTCGCCTTCCGCCAGCTGGGAATAGGCATCGCCCGTGACGCCGAGGAGCTGGTTGACCGGCTTGCAATCGTTGAACAGCTCGACTCCAGCTACTGGACCGCGGTTGAAAACCTCGCCATCCTCACGTTCACGGGCGGGTTCGCGTCGATGTGCATGGACCTCGCCACCGACGAGGGCATAAATGTGCCACCACTCCATGAACTACGGGGATGGGTGGCGGAGAATCTCCCGGGCGTTTCTGTGCCGAATCCCCTGGACACGACGGGGATGGGCGCGTTGAAATGGCCGGAGATTCTTGACATCTACGGCAAATCTTCCCAAATTGACGCATACCTTATGGTCCATCCCCTCGCGGAAGAGGATGCAGGACCGGGCGGCAGCCCTTTTGTGCAGTTGTTTGCTGAAGCCTCCGCGACGCACGGCAAGCCATTTATCGTCTCGAACTGTGCCACCGAACTGGGTGGATGGGCGACCGGCATCATTGATGCGCACCCGGGGGCCGCCACGGGCTACGGTCCTCGAGCCACTCTTCGCGGCATCGAGACGCTGGGACAGTTCGTGCGTGCCCGGACTGCCCTCACGGCAGTGGCATCGAAGCCAGAGCCATTGGCCCGGCCCTCAGGAACTCCCATTGTTGGCCCCGAGGGCAATATGCTTCCATTTGCAGATGCCATGCGGTTGCTCAGGGAAAACGGCATTCCTGTAGCCCCTTACCATCTCCTGACCGAGGACGAGGAAACCACGGTGCCGTCCTTCGAAGGGCCATACGTCGTCAAACTCTCGGACGTTGCCCACCGCACAGAACACGGGGCAGTTCTCCTGAACATCGACGCCGACGCGCTGCCCGCAGCGGTCAAGGAGTTACGGGAGATCGCCCAGGCAGACGGCCTCGCGTCCGTTGTGGCAGTGCAGCCGATGATCCAGGCTAAGGGAGAGGCATTCCTTGGCATCCAGAACAGTGAGCTCGGTCCGATGGTCGTGTTTGGGCTTGGGGGCATCTTCGTCGAAGTGCTAAAGAAAGTGGGCGGCCGGATGGCACCCATAACGCGAAGCCAGGCAGAGGAGCTCATCGCAGAATTCGAGGAAACAAAACTGATGCACGGATTCCGCGGCCAGGAACCGTGGAACCTCGACGCCCTCGCGGACCTCCTGGTGAACGCGGGGCAGCTTGCGGCAGCAGGGGCTGGGTGGATGGACTCCATCGACGCCAACCCGGTACTCGTCACTGACGACGGGTTTCTCGCAGTCGACGCGCTCTGCCTTGTGAACGACTAAGGAGTGCCCCGTCGGCTCGAGGGAAACGGCGGACGGGGGGAACATGGCCCGGTCATTTGACCCGCGGATGGTCTCCGGCGTGGTGGCCTTAAGCGGGATGGTCCGCGCGTCTGCGGACATCAGATTCATGCTCATGGGCCGTGCCCTCGCAGGGCTCGGCGTCCCTCTTATCCCCATCGGCATCGCCGTGCTCCGGGACACGGTTCCCCGGGATCGTGTGGGTACGGCAGTCGTATAGATGCTATCGCTGTAGGAACCGCATGACCGCCGTCATGACCTCCCGCGAGGAGGTGGTGCGGAAATGGTCGAGCCCCACTGGGCTGAGTACTGTGGCCTCGGGAAGGGCGGAGGTGAGCCCCGTTACAGGGCCGGCAGCATCGTCAGTGCCGCAGATGATCAGCGTGCGAGCGGAGACTGCACTCAAACCGGACAAAGGCGGGGGACTGTGCGCAGCCTCGATAAAGGTCGCAACGTCCTCCACAGTGTTCCCCGCGCTCGTGGCCGTGGCGGACATGAGGCGAGTGAAGGCATCGGTGGCCCCCTGCCGCATTCGCTCGGCCACGTCCGGCTTCGCCGAGCCGGCACTCCAGAATCCGTCACCGAGGCCGAGTAAAACGAGGGTGGTGATGCGCCCCTCGGCAGCCAGGGCGGCATGGAGCGCAAGTGTGGCTCCGGCCGAGAAGCCGATGAGGATCGTCGAATCTCTAGCAGTGTCGAGGAGTGCATCAACCACGGCTTCCAAGGGAGCGGACGCTGGAAGCGTGGAGCCAGCATGTCCAGGCAGGGGGAAGAGCGCAACAGCGATCTCGGCGTCTTCGAGAAGCTCCAGCCAGCCGCTTCGTTCCCACGTATGGGAAGCCGTCGATGCTGTGCCATGGATGAGGGTCGCCTCGCGTCGCATCCGTTCCCCTTCGTTGTCATCCTAGGGAAAAAGCACCCCCGTTCACATTGCAGTATATGTTACCGTAAGCTCTACGAGTACTGGTTCTGCGAACCAGGAAACTACGCAACGACGCGAGGGAGCGCACCAATGGCAGACGAAGCGGCTCAGACGCTGTACATCGATGGGAAATGGCGTGCAGCCGATGACGGAGGTGAATTCCCGGTACACGACCCCAGTACCGGCGATGTGATCGGGTACGCCTCGAACGGAGGGCGCGCAGAGTCGGAGGACGCCATTGCCGCTGCGGCCGCTGCGTTTGAAGAATGGGCAGGAAAGACCCCATACCAGCGGGCAGCAATCCTTTCGGAAGCGCACGCCATCATGCTTGAGCGCCGCGAAGAACTTGCCCAGCTCATGACACTCGAGCAGGGAAAGCCGCTGAAGGCGTCCCGCAACGAGGTGACCTACGCATCGGACTTCCTTTCCTGGTTTGCGGAAGAGGCGAAGCGGATCAGCGGAGTCACCATTCCCTCCGCCAGGGCAGACCAGCGCTTTGTGACGATGAGGCAGCCCGTTGGGGTCATCGCTGCCATTACGCCTTGGAACTATCCCATTTCCATGATCACCCGAAAGCTAGGCCCTGCCCTTGCGGCAGGCTGCACATCGGTTCTTAAGCCCGCGAACCAAACTCCGCTCTGCGCAGTTGCTGTGCTCAGGGTGTTTGAAGACGCCGGTGTGCCGCCCGGAGTCATTAACATGATCACTTCAAAGCGTTCCTCCGAGGTGGGTGACGCGTTCCTCGATTCCAGTGATGTGCGAAAGCTGACCTTCACGGGCTCGACGGGCGTCGGCAAGATGCTGACCGCACGCGCCGGCGCCACGCTGAAACGGGTATCAGTCGAACTAGGTGGACATGCACCGTTTATCGTCTTTCCCGATGCTGACCCGGTAAGGGCGGCCAAAGGTGCCGCGCTGGTGAAGTTCCTCAATGCAGGTCAGGCCTGCATCAGCCCCAACCGCATCTACGTGCACCGGTCGATCTACGATGCGTTCCTAACCACGCTGCAGGAGCGGGTGGCCGCGCTCCGCATTGGGAAGGGCGACCAGGACGGAGTCACAATTGGTCCGCTCATCGACGACGCTGCTACCGCGAAGATGGTGGAGCAGGTGGAAGACGCGCGGTCCAAGGGCGCGCGGGTGCTTGTCGGGGGAGAGAGGGTGACGGTCGATGGTCTCACCGGTAAGAACTTTTACAGTCCTACGGTACTGGCTGACGTCACCCGTGACATGGTCATCAGCCATGAAGAGACCTTTGGTCCCATCGCGGCGGTCACCCCGTTCGATGACGAGGATGAGGTGATTAGGCTCGCCAATGACACGGAGTATGGTCTTGCTGCCTACGTCTACACGAACGACCTCTCGACGGCCATTCGTGTGACAGAGAAACTCCGCTTTGGAATGGTCGGGGTGAACGACATCAACCCGACGTCGGCCGCGGCACCCTTTGGCGGCATCAAGTCGAGTGGTCTCGGGCGAGAGGGCGGCTATGAGGGTATCAACGAGTACCTCGACACCAAGCTCATCGGCATCGCGATCTAAGGGGGCGGACAAATGAAAATACTTGTACTCATCAAACAGGTTCCGGACACGTGGGGTGATCGTCACCTCGACCTCTCAACAGGACGAGCGGACCGGGCAACTGACGATCAGGTCATTGACGAGGTGGGAGAGCGCGCGGTCGAGGCGGCCCTCGTCGCCAAGGACACATTGGGCGCCGAGGTCATCGTCGCGACCATGGGTCCCTCCGGTGCCACGGATGCCCTGCGGAAAACACTTGGGATGGGAGCGGACTCTGCGATCCATTTGATAGATGATGCGCTGGCCGGATCGGATCTGGTGCGGACCGCGCGGATGCTTCATTTGCTGGTCGAGGACTGCGCCCCCGACCTCGTGATATGCGGCAACGAGAGCACCGACGGCAGGGGCGGGATGATTCCGGCGATGGTGGCAGAGCTGGCGGGATGGCCGCATGCCACATCGCTGCAGTCAATTGAGATTGAGAGTACCGCCGTGCGTGGCATCCGCGCCACTGACACCGGCAATGCAGAACTCGCCTGTGCGCTCCCGGCTGTGGTGTCCGTGACTGAACAGGCTCCCGAACCGAGGTTCCCCAACTTCCGGGGAATCATGAAGGCGAAAAAGAAGCCCCTCAGGCAGATTACGGCCGGGGACCTTGGCGGTAGCGGCCTCCTCGCCGGGCCAGTTTCCGTAATTGTGTCCGCCGCCGAACGTCCTCCGCGTACTGCGGGAACCAAGATTGTCGATGAGGGGAATGCCGGGCGCGAGCTTGCCGAGTACCTCATTGGCGCACGTCTAATCTGAAGGAACCCACAATGTCGAATGTGATCGTGTTTGTTAATGTGAGTGCTGATGGTCTCCCCACCGCCAGCGCCGGCGCATTGCTGGGAGCTGCATCCCGGCTGGGGACTCCTGTGGCCGTAGCTGTGACCTCCGCCGACGCCGAGACGGTTGCCACGGCGCTGGCTGCGCTCGGTGCCGAGCGGGTGCGTGTTTCCACGCCGATCGACGGCCACCTGGAGACAGGAGTCCAGGTCGCAGCCCTTGCGGCGGCAGTGGCTGATGAACAACCGGACGCCGTGCTTATCCCTCACACCAACGAAGGACGAGAGGTGGCCGGCCGCCTAGCTCTGCGGAGCGGGGGCGCGCTGGCGGTTGACGCGGTGGACCTGCGCAGGGAGGGTACGGACATCGTCGCCGTCCATTCGATCTACGGAGGGGCATATGTCGTGGAGTCCAGGATCGACGGTGGCCTCCCTGTCTTGACAGTCCGTGAAGGCGCGATCGATGCCTCCGCTCCTGCGGCCGCGGGCAAATGCTTCGTCGTGCAGGTGGAACCAGGGGTGTCCGCGACGGTCGTAGCTAAGAGTTCCAATGGCACCGTTAGTGGCCGACCAGACCTCCGAACGGCTTCCATAGTGGTCTCGGGCGGCCGTGGGCTGGGGTCAGCAGAAGGATTCGCCCTCGTTGGAACACTCGCTGATCGATTGGGTGCCGCGGTAGGCGCTTCACGCGCTGCAGTTGACGCTGGGTTCGTCGGGCAGTCAAGTCAGGTCGGACAGACAGGAACCACGGTGGCTCCGATGCTGTACATTGCCTTGGGAATCTCCGGTGCAATCCAGCACCGCGCCGGAATGCAGACGTCTAAAACAATTGTCGCTATCAATAAGGATATGGAGGCACCCATTTTCGACGTTGCTGATTTCAGCGTTGTGGGTGATGTATTCAAGGTCGTTCCGCAGCTCATCGAAGAGCTTGAGCTGCGGAGATGAGCACTACCGCCGCCCAGCAAAAGGGAACGCGATCGCGCGCTAAGGTTGTCGCCTGGGCGGTCCCGCTCTCATTGGTCCTGCTCATCGCAACAGTCCTTTTGGTCAGGTGGCTGCGATTCGAGACTTCCGCAGGTGATTTTATTGCGGCCTATTCCGGAGAAGTCCACCTTCCGGAGGCAGCGCCAGTCGGCTTCCCTGCGTGGCTTGCGTGGCAACACTTCCTGAATGTGTTCCTCCTGATCCTCTTGGTGCGCTCAGGCTGGCTCATTCGCTCCACTCGTCGCCCGGCCGCTTACTGGACGCGGGACAATTCAGGACGGATTAAAACGAAGGGGCAGCCGGAAAAGCACTCCATCAATCATTGGCTGCATTTCTCCATTGATTGGGCATGGATGTTGAACGGTGTTGTATTTGTAGCTCTCCTATTCGTGTCGGGGCAATGGATCCGCATTGTGCCTACGTCGTGGGAATTCATCCCGCATGCCATTTCCGTCGCGCTGCAGTACGCGTCTCTGGAATGGCCCATCGAGAACGGCTGGGTCAATTACAACGCGCTCCAGGTCCTCGCGTACTTCACAACTGTCTTTATCGCTGCTCCGCTCGCCGCGGCCACCGGGTTCCGCATGTCACCCCTCTGGCATTCGACGTGGGAGAGGCCGTCACGTCTTTTCCCTATCCAGTTAGCGCGGCGCATGCACTTCCCGGTGATGATCTATTTCGTCGCGTTCACGGCGGTACACACCGCACTGGTGCTGGCGACGGGCGCACGTCGGAACCTCAACCACATGTACGCTGCACGGGACGACGGTGGATGGCTCGGACTGATCTTCTTCGCACTGTCTGTGGCCATTATTGTCACTGCGTGGGTCCTCGCCAGGCCGATGGTCCTGCGGCCAATTGCCCAGCTTTCCGGCAAGGTGGGCCGCTGAACCGAGGAGCGGGGAGTGCTATCCCACAACAGAAACAGCCGGGCCGCCCGATATCGGGC